>JAITHV010000101.1 GCA_031279835.1 Coriobacteriales bacterium | reverse complement strand
ACGACGCAACAGCAGCGTGCACTACTTTACCGAACGCGTGAGCGGCTACTACCACGGCACGGGCGACATCTATTCCTCGGCGCTGCTCGCTGCGCTGCTGAACGGCTGTGGGCTGCTTGACGCCATTCGGGTGGCATGCGAGTTCACGGTTGCCGCGATCCGTCGCACCCATGCTGCAGCGACCGACCCCAAGTACGGCGTGGACTTCGAGCACGGGCTGGCCGGCCTTGGCAAGCTCATTGCCCAGCACGACCAGGCATCGTAGGAGGCTTTAGCGCCAGGCGCTACGTGGGTCGAGCGTCATGTTGGAGAAGCGCTCACTCATGAACTCGTCAGGAAAATACTCGTCGCAAAGCCGCTCGATCGGGTTTGCAGCCGCAATGCCGAGCGAGCGCTGGAACTCGCGGTCGAGCGCCGCAAGGGTCATGGCGATGTTGAGCGCCATGAACAGCGAGCACAGCGCGGTGGCGACGAGGCGCCACTTGTACGGAATGAGCCGTATGAGGCGCAGGACTCCTGGCAGCAGTATGCGTATCCAGATGACTCCGAGCAGGCCCCACGTAAGCCCGAAGGCGACGTTCGTGCGACCGTCGATGTTGCCGAAGGTCCCCGAGTAGTCCCAGGCAAGCATGCCCAGAAGGTTTTGCATGAGGAAGCTCGTGGCAAATTCAAGCGCCATGCCGAGCACCATCGACACGGCGAACGTGATCACCACGTTCTTGTTCCAAAAACGGTTCAACGCAATAGTGAAGAGCACAGCGCCGCAGCCATAAATAGGGGAGAAGGGCCCGAGGACGAGCCCGGCGCGGCTTTCGAGCTCGCCGGTGATGGCGACATGGTAGACACTCTCGATAATGAGCCCGATCACCGAGCACAGCACGAATACCCAAAACAGGTTGAAGTAGTTGAGAGGGATGTAGCCCTTTCTGTTCGGGTCCTCTTCCTGTGCGCGCTGCGAGCTAACGGCACCAGTATGTCGTGCCCCATGAATCTCCATAGCGGTACTATACCAGATAAACCTGCTGTTCTTCAAAGGCATGAGGGCGCAGCGAAGCGTCGTGCGCCGTCCCCTCACCAATAGGAGCTCCTTGTCCGACACGTCAGGGCAGGCCTATGGTGCCGCAGTCCGACGCCCAACATCAGCGGCCCTGAGCCTAGACTTGCCTCTTACCGGCCCGACGGCGCCGTTTTTTGCCGCAATTCTCCTTGTCTTGGCCTCTGAGAAGCCCTATACTCATATTGGTCTCGTATGCTTCGCATACGGTTATCAGATTTGGTCCCGATACTTGTCCTACAATTTGTACATAGTATTTTTTTAGGAACAGGTTGCGCGGACCCTGGAGTTTGGAAGGGGTCACCCTTGAGTGACATCAAGAACACAACGGTAATTGAGATGAGCGACATCGATGACGATCAGTTCAACGCGATGATCGACAACACCATCACCGACTTCGACGAAGGCGACCTGGTGACGGGCATCGTGGTGAAGATCGAGCACGACGAGGTGCTTCTCGACATCGGCTTTAAATCCGAAGGAGTCATTCCCTCGCGCGAACTCTCCATCCGCAAGGATGCCGACCCTTCCGAGATCGTCTCGCAGGGCGACAAAATCGAGGCGCTCGTGCTTCAAAAAGAGGACAAGGACGGACGCCTTATCCTATCCAAGAAGCGTGCAGAGTATGAGCGTGCCTGGATAGACATCGAGCAGAAGTTCAATGCAGGAGAAAACGTCATCGGCGAGGTCATCGAGGTGGTCAAAGGCGGCCTTATCCTCGACATTGGGCTGCGTGGGTTCCTGCCTGCGTCGCTCGTGGACCTGCGGCGCGTCAAAGACCTGGAGTCGTTCACGGGCGAACAGATCGAGGCGCGCGTCATCGAGATGGACCGAAACCGCAACAACGTGGTGCTCTCCCGTCGCGTCGTGCTTGAGGAGGGCCGCAAGAACGAGCGCTCGGAGATCCTTGAGAAGCTCACTAAGGGCATGCGCCTCAAGGGCTCGGTCTCTTCGATCGTGGACTTCGGCGCGTTCGTGGACCTCGGCGGCATCGACGGCCTCGTGCACATCAGCGAGCTCTCGTGGAACCACGTGAGCCACCCCTCTGAAGTAGTCAAGGTGGGCGACGAGGTAGAAGTCGAGGTTCTCGATGTTGACCTTGGCCGTGAGCGCATCTCGCTCGGCCTAAAGCAGACCACCGAGGATCCCTGGCGACAGCTGGTCAAGAACTATCCGGTCGGCGCCATCCTTGAGGGCAGGGTGACCAAGCTCTTGAGCTTTGGCGCCTTCGTGGAACTTGGCGACTCGATCGAGGGCCTTGTCCACATATCTGAGATGGCGAACCGTCACATCATAGCCCCTGCGCAAGTTGTTCATGTGGGCGACATGGTGCACGTCAAGGTAATAGACATAGACCAAGAGCGCCGGCGTATTTCGCTGTCGATGAAGGCGGCTGCAGAGACGCTCGGCATTGAGATCGAGGTCGCCGAGCTTGACCCCTCGATGGTCAAGCCGAAAGAAAGCAAGGGCAAAAAGGAGCGGGACAAGGCAAAAGGCGATGCCGCTCCTGAAGAAGGGGCCGAGGCCGCTGAGGCCGCGCCGGACGTTGAGGAGGCACCCGGTGTCGAGGTCTCTGACGGCCTGTCTGAGCAGGCTGCCGACAGCTGCGCGATCGCGCCAAGTGCGGTCGATGAGACGCAGGGCGCGCCTGGCGCCGAGGCGTCGGACTCTGCTGGGACATCGGCGAGTGAAGACCTGCCTGTGTCTGACGAGACCGTCGTCGAGGTGTCTTTAGACGCCACTTCAGCTGCAGACGAGGCGCCAGCCGACACCGAGGCAGCGGCTGCATCCGATGAGCCGAAAGCCGAGGAGACTGACAACTAGCAACTTGGAGACACATGCGACCCCTCTCTGCTGTGGCAACGCACCTCGCAGCAGCGAGGGGCCGCTTCTTGTCTCCAGGCACATAGAAACGATAAGATAAAGAACATGAGTGACCAGGAACGCATCCGCAACTTCTCTATCATCGCGCATATTGACCATGGCAAGTCGACGCTAGCAGACCGCGTGCTCGAGTTGACGCACACGGTCGCTGAGCGCGACATGGTAGACCAGGTACTCGACACGATGGACATCGAGCGCGAGCGGGGCATCACTATAAAGTCGCAGGCGGTCTGTGTGTCGTACACGGCGCGCGACGGCGTGTCGTACCAATTCAACCTCATCGACACTCCGGGGCACGTGGACTTCACTTATGAGGTCTCGCGCTCGCTTGCGGCATGCGAAGGAGCAGTGCTTGTCGTGGACTCCACTCAGGGCGTCGAGGCACAGACCATCGCAAACGCCCTTATGGCAATGAACGCCGGCCTAGAGATCCTGCCCCTCATAAACAAGATCGACCTCCCTGCAGCCGACCCCGAACGGGTGCGTGCCGAGATCGAGGAAGGGCTGGCCTTGCCTGCTGACGAGGCCATACTTGCATCTGGGAAGACTGGCGCAGGAATAGAGGACTTGCTCGAGGCAATCGTCAGGAGGGTGCCTCCCCCCTCCGGGGACGCCTCGGCCCCGCTCAAGGCGCTCAT
Source organism: Coriobacteriales bacterium (assembly GCA_031279835.1). Lineage (GTDB taxonomy): Bacteria > Actinomycetota > Coriobacteriia > Coriobacteriales > UBA8131 > JAITHV01. The sequence continues at coordinate 11,186 of JAITHV010000101.1, read as the reverse complement.
CTTCGACTCGTACTTCGACGCCTATCGTGGCGTGATCGCGCTCGTGCGCGTTGTGGACGGCGTGCTCAGCACAGGAGACGGCATTGCGTTCATGGCGACGGGTGTCGTGGCCCAAGCCGAAGAAGTCGGCATCCGGCGCCCCGCCAACACGCCGGTCGAGCAGTTGTCTGCCGGTGAGGTGGGTTACCTCATCACTGGCCTTAAGGACCCCAAGGACGTCAAGGTGGGCGACACCGTGACGCTTGCGCGCAAAGGCACTGCTGCAGACGAGCCTCTTCCAGGGTACCGGGACGTCAAGCCCATGGTGTTCACCGGCCTGTTCCCACTTGACGGCGACCAGTACCCTGACCTGCGAGACGCGCTTGACAAGCTCTCGCTCAACGATCCTGCCCTTATCTATGAGCCTGAGACGAGCCACGCCCTGGGTTTCGGCTTTCGAGTGGGGTTTTTGGGCCTACTGCACATGGAAGTCGTCAAGGAGCGCCTTGAGCGCGAGTTCGGACTCGACCTTCTCGCCACGGCGCCGAGCGTCGAATACCACGTCCACACGACAAAGGGAGAGATGCGCTCCATCCACTCGCCGCAAGACATGCCCGACGCCACTGCCATCGATCATATAGAAGAGCCGTACCTCAAGGCGACCGTGCTCATTCCGCCCGACTACGTTGGCGCGGTTATGGACCTGAGCGTCGCGCGGCGCGGCATATTCGACAACATGCAGTACCTCTCGCCCAACACCGTAGAGATGCGTTGGGCGATACCCTTGAGCGAGCTGATCATGGACTACTTCGACCAACTTAAGAGCCGAACACGCGGTTATGCCTCGCTTGACTACGAGTTCTCAGACTATCGCAGGTCGGAGTTGGTCAAGCTCGACATCTTGCTCTCAGGAAAGCCGGTCGACGCGCTGAGCTTTATTGTCCATAAAGACAAGGCCTACGACCGGGGGAACACGCTCGCTCAAAAGCTCAAAGAGATAATCCCCCGACAGATGTTCGAGGTCCCGATTCAGGCGGCGGTTGGCGGGCGCATACTTGCGCGCACAACAGTCAAAGCGCGCCGCAAGGACGTGCTCGCAAAATGCTACGGCGGCGACATCACGCGCAAGCGCAAGTTGCTTGAGAAGCAAAAGGCCGGCAAGAAGCGCATGAAGAGCATTGGCAGCGTGGAGGTCCCACAAGAGGCCTTTATGGCGATACTCAAGGTTGACGAGTAACGCTGAGCGCCGAGGGCGCTCTTGTTGCAGGCTGCCTTAACGCCTTATTCGCCGAACTCAAACAGGTCTCCGAGAAACGAAGAGGGCTTCTTCTTCTTTTTTGGATACCGGTCGTCCCGATACCGGTCGTCACGGTCGTCGCGCCGACGGTCGTCGTACGAGTCACGCCGGCGGTCGTCGTACGAGTCACGCTGATGCGGCGGCTGAGCTGAGTCGAGCTGTGCCTGCTCGCGCTCGATGAGCTTGTCAAGCTCGCCACGGTCGAGCCAGACGCCCCGGCACTCAGGGCAATAGTCGATCTCGATCCCACTGCGGTTGCTCATCAAGAGCGTCGTTCCATCAATCGGGCATTTCATCGTTAGAGGCCCTTTCTCGCATCGGGTTGTCCGTTGGCATTATCATACCTCTTTGGGCAGCCTGACGTGCGCCTTCCGGTAACAGGAGCCTGTCGCTGACAGGCGCAAACAGGTGATACAATACCCTTATGCAACCGGCCAGCTTCGACATGCCCGCCTTTTTTGCGGCCCGTCCGCTGCTCCTTGCCCCGATGGCAGGCGTCAACGACCCTGCCTTTCGGCTTATATGCAAGCGCATGGGGGCGGCGCTCACATTCAGCGAGATGATAAGCGCCGCAGGGATGCGACATAAAAACCCCAAGACTGAAGAGCTGCTCTTGCACCTTGACGGAGAGGCCCCGTTTGCCGTACAGCTTTTTGGCAGCGACCCCTGCCTGCTCGCTGAGCAGGCAGCGCGACTCGAGGATCGACTGGGCGACGCCCTGGCGCTTATCGACATCAACATGGCGTGTCCCGTACGCAAGGTTGCCGGGAAGGGAGAAGGCGCCGCGCTGATGCGCGACCCAGCCCGTGCAGCGCGGATACTCGGTGCGGTTGTCACCGCCACGGCTCGGCCGGTGACGGTGAAGATACGACGTGGGTTTTATTGCGGCGAGGAGACCTGTGTGGAGTTTGCGCGGATGGCAGAGGCGCAGGGCGCAGCGGCTGTGACGGTGCACGGGCGCTTCGCTCAACAGCTCTATCAGGGGCATTCTGAGCGAGCGGCTGTGGGCAGGGTTGCCGCCGCCGTGTCGGTGCCGGTCATCGCAAGCGGCGACGTGCACAGCGTTGCAGACGTGGCCGACTACTTTGAGAACCAGGGGGCCGCGGCCGTCATGGCAGCGCGCGGGGCACAAGGCAACCCCTGGCTGTTCTCCCACTGGGCCGGTGGCGCGTCTGCAGGCCAGCCGACACACGCTGAGCGCACGGCAGTGGCCTGGGAACATGCCCGGCTTTTAGCGCAGGCAGACCCGCACCGCTTGGTTGGCCTGCGGCGCCATGTTGCCTGGTACTTCCGCGGCATGCCCCATGCCGCCGCATTGCGGCGGCGTGTGCAGGAGTGTGTCAGCATAGACGACTACCGCGACTTGATGGATGCGGTGGCGTCATGGAACTGAGCGCTGTAGAGCCTATGTCCGCCCTGACGTTGCAGGGAAGCGCCATCCCCGCCTCCGACGACCCCTATCGTGCCCTGTATGTGCACCTGCCGTTTTGCGCGAGCCGGTGCGCTTATTGCGACTTCACAACCGAGGCGGTCCCTGCAAGCGACGAGCGTATCGACCGGTACGTGGAAGGCCTTGTCCGCGCCGTCCGTGCCGCCACGCGCGAGGGGCTGCTGGGGACAGTCGAGACCGTCTATATTGGCGGCGGCACGCCCACGCATATTGGTCTTAGGCGGCTCGTCAGCCTGATCTACACGCTCTCGCTCTCACTTTTGCTCACGCCTGACACGGAGTTCACTCTCGAGGCTAATCCAGAGTCGCTGAGCCCGCAACTGGCTCGCGACGTCTTCGCACTCGGTGTCACGCGCTTTTCGCTCGGCGTTCAAAGTTTTGACGACGCTGAACTGCGTGCGCTTGGACGTCCGCATGACGCGAGAACGGCACACGCGGCCATAGACGCTGCACGCGAACGGTGCGAGAACGTCTCGGTTGACCTCATGTGCGGCATCCCTTGCCAGACAAAGCGGTCTTGGGATCGCACCCTCGACGCCGTGCTCGCTCATGACGTGTCGCATGTGAGCGTGTACCCTCTGACGCTTGAGGAGGGCACGCCGATGGCAAAGGCCGTGTGTCTTGGAAGCGTCGCTTCGCCCGACGAGGACTTGCAGGCGCAGATGATGCTTGCCGCATCCGCCCGTCTTGAGGCGGCAGGCCTCACGCGCTACGAGGTGGCGAGCTACGCGCGCCCGGCTGCGCATTGTCGCCACAACAAGGCGTATTGGACGGGACTGCCCTACCTCGGCATCGGTGCTGGCGCAGTGAGCATGCGCATGGCGGGAGGCATGCGCGAGCGGCTGCTCGACGGAAGCGTGCAGGAGCGCCTCAGCCCGCTCGAGGCAGACGTTGAGGACCTCATGCTCGGCATGCGCCTGCGCGAGGGAGTTGCCTCGCTGCGCGTCAGGGAGGTCTCTGCACGGTTGCCGCAGCTGTCCGCCGCCTTCGACGAGCTTGTTTCGCTCGGGCTGGTCATGCGCGACAACGACAGGCTGTGTGTCACTGAGCGCGGATGGTTGCTCGGAAACGAGGTATTCGCACGGATATGGTCATGCGTGACGGTTCAATGACGTTAGCAACGCGACTCAAGCACATGTGTTGCGATACTGATACTATTCACTAGCAAAGGCTCTGTTTGGGACGCTGTGGCAGTATGCCGAGCCCGTGCGCCCAGGAGCAGGATTTGGGCTTTAGGAGGATGTAACGCTCTCGAACAGGAGACATAACGTTTTGCAGGCGCTTATCGACGAGTACGTGGCAAGCGCGCACCCTGTCGGGTCAAGCACCCTCGTGCGACGACACCTCGCTGGCGTCTCGTCGGCGACGGTCCGCAACGAGCTCATGTGGTTGGAAGGACGCGGTTACGTTACCTCGCCCCATACCTCTTCTGGACGCGTCCCTACCAACGTCGGGTATCGGAGCTTTGTCAACAGCCTCTTGCTATCGCACGGGTTTCTCCAGGCATTCCGGGCAAACAGCCCGCATGGCATTCTGCTTCATCACGTGGCGCCTGAAGGCGCCGACCAGTTGCAGAACATCGCGAACATGCTCGTTTTTCTCTCTGAGCACGTCGGGTGCCTCGCGGTGATGTGGGCGCCCGCAATCAGCCAGTCGGTCACCCATCGCGGGCTCGCGGCGCTCATGTCGCAGCCGGAGTTCCGTGAGACGGCGGCAGCCCTGCCCCTTATCCAGCTGCTTGAGAACTACGGGGAGCTCGTCGCGCTGCTCAGGGAAGTGCTCGAGATATCTGGCCTGCACATTCGGATAGGCACAGAGAACGCAGACTCCCAACTGTACTCGTTTTCTATGGTTGCCTCGCGTGTCGACATTGACGCGCACAGTGCCGTTGTCGCGGTGTTCGGTCCCACGCGCATGGACTACCGCAAGGCCATTGCCAGTGTCAGCGCAGTCGTCGACGGCTACAAACACTGATATCATCAGAATGATATTTACGTATACAACTATTTGAGAGATTGGACTAGGCACAAGTGGCGTCAGACTACTATGAGCTGCTCGGGGTGTCGAAAGACGCCTCGGAGGGCGAGATCAAGAAGGCGTTTTACAAGCGCGCGCGCGAGCTGCATCCCGATGTGAACAAGGCGCCTGATGCAGAGGAGCGCTTCAAGGAGCTAAACGAGGCCTATGACGTGCTGAGCGACCAGAACAAGCGCGCGCAGTATGACCGGTTTGGCACCGTCGGCGGCCCGTCGGGCTTTGGCGGGGGAGGCGGGTACCAGTACGTTGACCTGAGCGACCTTTTTGGCAGCGGCTTTGGCATGGGCGACCTGTTCAGCCAGTTCTTCGGAGGCGCTGCGCAGGGGCGCACGGCCGTGCGTCGCGAGGGGCGCGACATGGGCGTCGGGCTGCGACTCTCGCTTGAAGAGATAGCCACGGGGGTAAAAAAGGAGATCGTGTACGACCGCCTTGCGCCGTGCGAGACCTGTGGCGGCACCGGGGTGGGCGAGGGCGGCGAGTTCGTCAGTTGTGCCAACTGCAACGGCACGGGGCGCATCGTCTCGGTCCAGCGCACCTTCCTCGGCGACATGCAGACGCAGTCGCCGTGTCCGGAATGCGGCGGAACCGGCAAGACCATCGACAAGCCCTGCGCCGACTGCGAGGGGCAAGGCCGTCTTCCTGACCGCCAGCACCTCACTATCGAGGTGCCGCACGGCATACGCGACGGGCAGCAACTGCGCCTGCAGCATTACGGCGAGGCCGGCATTCACGGCGCGGCGGCCGGCGACCTTATCGTCACCGTGCGCATAGACCCTCACACAGGGTTTCAACGTGAAGGCGACCACCTGCACACGAGGATGCAGATATCCATCCTACAGGCGTCACTTGGCGCCACCGTCAACATCGACGGCATCATGCCACAAGAGTCGGTCGAGGTATCGATACCGCCTGGCTGCCAAAACGACCAGGTGATACGCGTGCGCGGTAAAGGCATGCCGGTTTTCAAGAAAGAGAGCCGTGGCGACTTATTCGCACATGTTACTGTATTGGTCCCACGTAAGCTCACGAAGCGCCAGCAAGAGCTCATGGAGGAGCTTGCTTCAGAGTTTGGCGAGGAGACGGGCGGCAAGAAGTCTGTGTCGCAGCGCCTCAAGGACGCGCTGACTTAGGGCGCACCAAGTATGAGCTGCCCTGGTTGTCTACCTGCGGCCTTCGCCTCGCGTGCGGTTTTCGTGAATGCCTCAAGTGGTGAGAGGCCGTGAGCCTTCCCCATTTTCATACCGGCTCCGAGTCTTTGGCTGCGACATACGCTGCTGACGGCACGCTGCCGTCCGGCGTCGTGGGCCTTGAGCTCGAAGACGCGGTCATGGCGCACATGCGCACGTTGCGCCTGCGTCCTTCTGAGCGCTTTGTGCTTGTGGGCAGCGATGGGAGCAAGTTGACCTGCGAGCTTGCCTCTGCACTGCCTCCGAGCGGCAAAGGAGGCATGGCCCAGACGATCAGGGCTGTGGTCGTGGGGCGCGCAGCGCATAAGCCACCAACAACCGAGATCACGCTGGTCCAAGGCATCGCGGTGTCGTCGCGCATGGACCAGATCGTGCGCCAGGTCACCGAGCTCGGCGTGGCGCGCGTCGTGCCGCTCAAGTGCATGCGCTCGACGGTGCGCCTTGACGCTGATGGGCACGAGCAGAAGCGCGAGCGCTGGCAGAGGCTTGCGCGTGCGGCGGCAGAGCAGTCGATGCAGGCAGCGGTCCCCCAAATCGAGCGCCCGTGCGGGCTTGCAGAGGCGATCACGGCGGTCGAGGGCTGCGACGTTGTGCTCGCTGCCTGGGAGGAGTGGCGCGGTCAAGGCGTCCGCGCGGTACTCCATGAGACATTGCAGGTCGAAACGGGCTGCCCTGTGACAAGCGATGCCGCTTCAACCGAGGGCGGCGACGTGACGCGCGCCGCGCCAGCCGCTCCTGGCCGCTCGCCCGACAAGCTGCACGTCGCGTTGTTTGTGGGGCCTGAAGGCGGATTCGACGCAGGGGAGACAGACGCGATGCGCGCTGCGGGCATACGGCTCGTGAGCCTCGGCCCAACCATCTTGCGCACCGAGACCGCTGCCGTAGTCATGGCCGCCCTGGTGCTGCATGAGCTGGGAGGGCTCGGGAACCGATGGGGAATGTAGGACCCCCCGCAGGCTTTGCCGTGGTCAACCTCGGCTGCAAAGTCAATCGGGTCGAGTCGGACACCATGAGCGCGCGCTTGCTCCAGGCGGGGTTTGCCGAGGCGTCGCGCGACGAGGCGGCGGTTATCGTGGTCAACACGTGCACAGTCACTGCTGAGGCGGACGCCAAGACCCGCAAGGCGGTGCGCAGGGCAGCTGCCGCCCCTCTGGATCCTTGGGTGATCGTCACGGGTTGCGCGGCAGTCGCGCACGAGGACGAGCTCACCTCGCTCGGCAACAAAGTCATCGTGGTGGGGGAGAAGCCCGCCGCATGCGCGACAGCCGTGTCGCTGCTTTCTCAAGCCGCTCTGTCGTCCGGCTCGGCGCCATGTTGCGCGGGCGGAAGCGAGGGGCAGGCGCGCGCGCGCTTTGGCGAGCGTTTCAACTCGCGCGTGGGCATCAAGGTCCAAGACGGCTGCGACAACCGCTGCTCCTATTGCATCGTCTGCATTGTGCGCGGCCCTTCTCGCTCTGTGCCCCTGCTTGACGTGATCGAGGAGGCATCTTGTGCCGTTGCTGCCGGCGCACGCGAGCTGGTCTATACCGGGATAAACCTCGGGTCGTGGCACAATGACGGCGGCGGCGACTTGACCGACTTGCTGGAAGCGAGCCTCGACGCGCTTCCACAGGCCCGCATACGCCTCTCGTCAATTGAGCCTCTCGATGTGACCGACAGGCTCCTCATGCTTATGGCGGCATCGAAGGGCCGGCTGTGCGCTCATGTGCCCATGCCGCTGCAGTCGGGATCGCGTCGGGTTTTGCGGAGCATGCGCCGCCCGTACACAGCTGAGCAGTTCCTGCACGTGACGAGGCGCGCCCGCGAGCTTGTGCCACATGTGGCGATCACGAGCGACTTGATTGTCGGGTTTCCGGGCGAGACGGACGAGGAGTTTGCCGAGAGCCTTGCCGTGTGCCAAGAAGCAGGAATCGGTCGGCTTCACGTGTTCAGGTACTCGCCTCGGCCGGGAACCGCCGCCGCTGTCATGCCACACCAGGTCCCGCCCGCCACCATGGCCGAGCGCTCGCTGGCCGCTCGGGAGCTGAGCGACCGGCTCGCCGCCGCTGATGCGGCGGCACGTGTGGGCAACAAGGAACTGGTGCTCGTCGAGTCGCACGGCGTTGCGACTTCAGAGAGCTACCACCGCGTGCTGCTGACCGAGCCTCTTGCGGCAGGCATAGAGCGCGGGGCACTGGCCTCAGTGCGCTTTGACGCATGCGACGGCACGACGCTGCTGGCAACTGTCTGTGGCCAACAGCCCTTATAAAGGGAGAATGCGGTATCATAGCCACATCAAAAGCCACATCAAGAGCCACATCAGCCTGTCTCGTCATCTCCATCAGGAAGGGAGTTCATGGAACTTTCCCAGGCCTCGCTTACCATGCCCGACCATCTCGACGCCGTGCTCATGACCGGAGTCAACGACGAGTACCTGCGCCTTATCGAAAACAGCTTTGACGCGCGCATCACCTTTCGCGGCAACCAAATAGACATTGCTGGCGGCGCGCCCGAGCTTCAGATGCTCACCGCACTGTTCGCCGACCTCATAAAAACGCTCGAGGAAGGCCATACGATTAGCACCCAGGCACTCATGCAGTCCATAGACCTCATACGCGGCGGCGAGTTCGCGCCCTCCTTGCTGCGCGACGACGTGCTCCTTGCCTACCGGGGCAAGGCGATTCGTGCCAAGACCGGCGGCCAAAAACGGTACGTCGATGCCATCCGCTCCCATACCGTTACTTTTGCGATTGGCCCTGCGGGCACGGGCAAGACCTATCTTGCCATGGCCATGGCCATTGCAGCGCTCAAGCGCAAGGAGGTTGCCCGAGTGATTCTCACACGTCCTGTTGTCGAGGCAGGAGAGTCGCTCGGCTATCTTCCAGGCACTTTGAGCGAGAAGATCGACCCCTATATCCGCCCGCTCTACGACGCGCTCTTCGACATGGCCGACATGGAGCGCGCCAATCAGCTCATTGAACAGGGCGTCATAGAGATAGCGCCCTTAGCCTTCATGCGCGGCCGCACGCTCAACGACAGCTTCATCATTCTTGACGAGGCACAAAACACCACGCCCGACCAGATGAAGATGTTCTTGACGCGCCTGGGGTTTGGCTCGCGCATGGTAGTGACCGGCGATGTGACCCAGCTTGACCTCCCCAAGCGTGTGAGCGGGCTGATCTCGGTGCGTCGGGTGCTTGAGGGGGTCCGCGACATCTCGTTTGTGGACCTCACCGGCAAAGACGTCGTGCGCCACTCGCTCGTGCAGCGCATCGTCGCAGCCTACGACGCCGCAGACGCGGCTCGTCAAGAGCGGCTGGAGCTGTGTCCATGAGCACGGTCTCACTCGACAACCGCAGCGGCGAGGACTTGCCGCTTGACGCCTACGAGGCCTTCGCGTGCTTTGTGCTCGACCAGTTCGCACTCCCTGTGAGCGCCGAGCTTGCAATCTCGCTCGTCGGGGTCGACGAGATCCACGGGCTCAACCTGCAGTACCGAGGCATTGACGCCCCCACTGACGTGCTCTCGTTCGCCTGCGACGCGTTCGACGGCCAAGGTGCACCCGACGGCGGCGGCGGCGGCAGCGCCGCATGCTGCGCAGGCGAGGCGCCCTGCCTGCTCGGCGACGTGATAGTAGCCCCTGTCGTGGCGCGCGAGCACGCCCGTGACTTCGACGCTCGCTTTGAAGACGAGATGCTGCTCATGCTCGTTCACGGCATCTTGCACCTCATGGGGCACGACCATGAAGACGACGAGGAGGCCGCGGCCATGGAGGCGCACGAGAGCAGCCTGCTCGAGGCGTGGGGCGCACGATGCAACGCTTGAGGGACGCCTTTCGCTATGCCTGGGCGGGCATAGTCGTCACGGTAAAAACACAGCCTAACATGCGCCTGCACCTTGTGTTCGCAGTTTTTGCTCTTGTCGCGTCAGCCCTGCTTCGCCTTGCGGTCCTGGAATGGGCTGTGATCATTGTTCTCATCGGGACAGTGCTTGCACTCGAGTGCCTGAACACGGCGGTAGAGTCCGCACTTGACCGCATGGGCGTCGAGGAGCATCCGCTCGCGCGACGCGCCAAGGACGCCGCAGCGGGCGCGGTCCTTGTCGCTGCCGCGACGGCCGCTTGTGTAGGGTCGGTCATCTTCGTTCACGCTGCGCTGCGAATGGCAAGCTCATGACGGCCGCGCACAACAGCACGGCACCCGAATCGGTCAAGAGCGGCTTCGTCGCCCTGCTCGGGCGCCCCAATGCGGGAAAGTCCACGCTCATCAACGCCGTCATGGGGCGTAAAGTCGCCATCACGTCCAATACTCCCCAAACAACCCGTCATCGTTTTCGTGCTGTGGTTGACGGAGAAGGATACCAACTGGTCCTCGTAGACACGCCGGGCATGCACAAGCCCAAGGACGCCCTCGGCGAAGAGCTCAATCGCTCGGCGTCAAAGGCGCTCGAAGACGTCGACGGCATAGCCTTTCTCGTGGACGCGAGCAAGCCGTTTGGCTCTGGCGACCTCTGGGTTGCCGAGGCCGCCAAGGCATCAGGCGCGCCGGTGATACTGGTTGTATCAAAGTCGGACCTTGCAAGCGGCACCGTGATCGAGAAGCAGCTGCAACGCGCCCAAGACGTTTTGGGTTGCGAGAGGACAGTCGTTGTGAGCGCGCTTGCCGGACACAACGTCGCGCGCTTTGTCGAGCTTTGCTGCGGCCTGCTGCCTGAAGGGCCGAGGTGGTTTCCCGAGGGCACGGGCATCGATCAGCCCACCGAGGTCATCGTCGCTGAGTTTATACGCGAGAAGGTGCTTGTCTCGACCTTTGACGAGGTGCCGCACGCTGTCGGCGTGCTCGTTGAGGACCTGAGCTACGACCGACGGCGCAACTTCTATCATATTCATGCGGTAATTTACGTGGAGCGCGACTCACAAAAGGGCATCATTGTGGGCAAGAGGGGCTCGATGATAAAAGAGATAGGAACACAGGCGCGATGCGACCTCGGGCGGTTCCTCGGCGCCGACATCTATCTTGAGCTGCGCGTCAAGGTGCGCAAAGGCTGGCGCCGCGACGCAAGCCAGATCAGGCGCTTTGGTTATGGAGAAGGCGCTTGACCTGCCTCGTCCCGTTCTCCCCGTTGGACGGCTGAGCCTCGTAGGGCCACAATGGGAGAGGCGGGGGGGGGGGGCGCCCCCCCCCCCCCCCCCCGGGTGGAGGGGGCGCGGGGGGGGGGTGTTGGGGCCCGGGGGCCGCCCCCCGGGGGAGAGGGACGA
>JAITHV010000047.1 GCA_031279835.1 Coriobacteriales bacterium | reverse complement strand
CTGCGTCTATGATCATGACCTGAAGCCCTCCGCCGCCGAGCGAGACGAGGTGCTTCATGACGCCCGTCGGCGTGAGAAGCCCGCCAAGCGTGAGAAGGCCGACCAAGAACACGGGCAGAGGCAGCTTTGTGACCATGAGCAACGCCTGGGCAAGAAAGCAGAGTCCTGCGCCGATGAGGAGGGCCCAGCCAAGCGCCAGCAGGTCTACGCCCACCGGCACGCCGTTGGGAGGCCCGGCCGCCGTGCCGTAAGGCGGCCCTACTGACTCGACGAGCACGCCGCCCGGGGCATACGGAGCGGTGTAGGCGGCGCCCAGCCCCGTGAAGAACATCACGGCGCCGATGACGCAGCACAGCGCGATGCCGACCGCCACGACTTTTACGAGAAGGCCGACCAGTGACGCGACCGCGCCCTTGAGCTTGCTTCCTGATTCCTTGGAGGCAGCGGCTGTCGCGCCCGCCACTGCTGCGGCTAGCCCACAAAACGGCAGGATGGCGCCGATAGCGCCCAATGACTCGATTTTCGTGTACACGCCGCACGCGAACAGCACCGCTCCGATCAGGCCGAGCGTGGTTCCCACAGCAATTGTGGCAAACCCTGCCTCATACAGCGGCGTGTGGCTGTAGAGCATGACCAGGGCCTCTCCGACGACGCCTACCAGCCCTCCCACAAGGGCCGCGCCCCCAAGCGACTTGCCGTATGATCGCTTCGTCTCCATGCGTCGAATCTCCTCTCTGCCTTCTGTCGTGCGCCAACGATGGCGCGGGGCCTGCCATAAGTATACTCAGGCATGAGAGAAAGTAATCACCCATCGGGTACGAGATCGTTCTCTGGCGGGCACAGCAAAAGCGAGACACTGCTGTGCAAGGTCTCTCGATGTAGATTCAGGCGCAATAGAGCCACCGCGCCGCGCACCATAGGCGTGCGTTGATCGGCGCATGCTATCATGGGAGAGCTGTCGTCGGCAGCAACGCGAAACGGAGGTTTGATGCTCAGGGCATATCGGGCAGACAGGGTGCTGGTCTCCGGCACCCATTCAGGCTGTGGAAAGACGACCGTCACCTGTGCGCTGCTCAAGGCGCTCAAAGACCGGCGCGCGCGCCCTTCGGCCTTCAAGTGCGGCCCGGACTACATCGACCCCATGTTCCACCGCCGCGTCATCGGGGTGCCCTCGTACAACCTCGACCCGTTCTTGTCGTCGCCTGACCAGATCAGAGCCAGCCTTTCGGCGCATGCTGACGGGGTCTCGGTGCTTGAGGGCGCGATGGGCTACTACGATGGCGTAGGCCCTTCTGGCGAGCACAGCGCGCATGACGTGGCCAAGATTCTCGCGGCCCCGGTCGTGCTTGTGCTCGACGTGGGCGCCATGCACAATTCTGCCGGGGCGGTGCTCAAGGGCTTCGCGGAGTACCGGTCGCCTCGCTGCATCAAGGGGGCAGTCTTCAACAACGTCTCTGCCGCGCGCTACAACGAGCTTCGTGCCATTGCCGCCGACGTGGGCGTGCAGTCGTTCGGCTACTTGCCGCGCAGGCGCGAGGCCGTCATCGAGAGCCGTCATCTGGGGCTGGTCACGGCCGATGAGATCGTAGGACTTGAGGAGAAGATCGCGCTCCTTGGCACGCTAGCCGAGCAGTGCCTCGACATCGACGGAATCTTGCAGCTGGCCGCTGGCGCGCCTGCGTTGCAGGCCAGTGTGCCCGACATCGCCCCTCTCGGCGCGGCGCGCATCGCCGTGGCCAAAGACGACGCGTTTTGCTTTCGCTACGAGGAAAGCCTCGAGCTGTTGCGCGCGCTAGGCTGCGAGCTTGCGTACTTCAGCCCGCTGCACGACGAGTCGCTTCCCGCTGAGGTGAGCGGGCTGTACTTATGCGGCGGGTATCCCGAGCTGTACGCGCAGGCGCTCTCGGAGAACACGCCCATGCTCAAGGCGGTCAAGGCGGCAGTGTGCGGCGGCATGCCGACCATAGCCGAGTGCGGCGGCTTCCTGTACTTGCACGACAGCCTCGACGGGCATCCCCTGGCGGGCGTCATCCACGCGGCAGGTTACCGGACCGACGCCCTTCAGCGTTTCGGCTACGCCACCTTGCACGCCTGTGCCGACGGCCTTCTCTGCAAAGGGGGCGATACGATTCCCGTCCATGAGTTCCACTTCTATGAGAGCACGGACTGCGGCGCAGGCTTTTACGCGAAGCCGGCAAGCGGCGGTCCCGGCGTGCCGTGCGGCCATTCCTCTAAGACGCTGTACGCAGGGTTTCCGCACGTGTGCCTTGCGGGTAGTCCTGAGTTTGCTGAGCGGTTTGTGAGGGCGGTCCTGCAGTACGCGGCGGGAGGTCCCCTCATGACTCGGGAAGCAGCGGCAGACCGGTGTTCCTGATCCTCTCAGGCCTGGCTTTGTGCGCGGGGTTTCTCCTCGACCTAATGGTCGGTGACCCGCGCGGCTGGCCGCATGTGGTGCGCGGCATCGGCGCGCTCATTGCGTGGCTCGAGCGTAGAATATATCCATATAAGAATAAATATAGGGCTGGAGCCGCATTGGCATGCATAGTGGCGCTGACTTGTATCGCGGTGCCGACGGCACTGCTGTTCAGTGCCTACCTGGCCTCGCCTTGGCTCTACTTTGCGCTCGAGGCGCTGTTGTGCTGGCAGCTACTCGCAACAAGGAGCCTGGCGGTCGAGAGCGGGCGCGTGCGCCGTGCGCTCAAGGACGGCGACTTGCACGAGGCGCGAAAAGTGGTGTCGGGCATTGTGGGCAGGGACGTGGACCAGCTCGACGAGGGGGGCGTCACGCGCGCCACAGTTGAGACCGTGGCAGAAAACGCCTCTGACGGCGTGGTCGCGCCGCTGTTCTACCTGATGATCGGGGGCGCCCCGCTCGGGTTTCTCTATAAGGCGATAAACACAATGGACTCAATGATAGCCTATAAAAACGAGCGCTACTTTGACTTCGGCCGCTTCGCCGCGAGACTCGACGACGCGTTCAACTTCGTGCCGTCCCGGCTGTGCGCCCTGTTGATGATCGCCTCCAGCAGCATCCTGCGCATGGACGCTGCCGGCGCCCTGCGCGTCTGGAGGCGCGACCGGCGAAAACACGCAAGCCCCAACTCTGCGCAGACGGAGTCAGTCGTCGCAGGAGCCCTCGGCATACAGCTGGCTGGCGACGCCTGGTACGCGGGCGTGAAGCACGCAAAGCCGTTCATCGGCGACGACACGCGAGCGGCTAGCTGCGAGGATATCAGGCGCACGAACAAGCTGCTGTACGTCACGGCCGCGCTCATGCTCCTGCTTGCGGCGATCATGAGAGGAGTGGCCTGTGTGGTGCTATGAGCATGGCGGAGAGGCCTACGCCGATGCGGCCGTCTCGCTGGACTTCTCCGTCAACATAAACCCGCTCGGCATGCCTGCCGCTGCGCGCGACGCCATCGTTGCCCATATGCATGAGTACGAGCGCTACCCCGACCCGTTTTGCCGCGACTTGCGCGCGGCGATTGCGGGGCGCTGTGGCGTGCCGCCCGCAACGGTGCTGTGCGGCAACGGCGCGTCCGAGCTGATACTTGCGCTTTGCTCCTGCCTGCGGCCACGCCAGGCGCTCACCCTGGCCCCGACTTTCTCAGAGTACCGTCGGTCTGTGGAGCTGTTCGGCGGCGCGCTGCGCGCGCACGAGCTAGCGGAGGCAGACGGCTTTGCCCTGACGGAGGCGCTGCTGGACAAGCTCACAGCGCCGACAGACGTGCTGTTTCTCTGCAACCCCAACAACCCGACCGGGCGGCTTGCCGACCCCGGCCTGCTGGTCAGGATCGCTGACGCGTGTGTCGAGAGGGACATCACCCTGGTGCTCGACGAGTGCTTCATCGACTTCACGCAGGGGCACAGCATGCTCAAAAGCCTTGGCGCATACCCGAACCTCGTCGTGCTCCAAGCGTTCACCAAAAGCCATGCGATGGCCGGACTGCGGCTTGGCATGCTGTTTTGCTCCAACGAGCGGCTTGTGTCAGACGTCGCCCGTCATATGCCCACGTGGAGCGTTTCTCGCGTTGCGCAGGTCGCTGCTGTTGCCGCACTGGGCGAGGAAGGCTGGCTGGAGAAGACCCGCAGCCTCGTTAAGCGCGAGCGTGACTATATGGCCCAGGCGCTGCAAGGCCTGGGGCTGGCCGTGTGTCCGAGCGACGCGAACTTCCTGTTGCTGCGTAGCGACCGGCCGCTCTACGAGCCGCTCAAGGAGCAGGGGATCCTCGTGCGGCGCTGCGCGAACTTCTGCGGACTTGACGACAGTTACGTGCGCATCGGGCTCAAGACGCGCCGTGAGAACGCCCGTTTGGTCGAGGCTGTGGCATCGCTGCTCGACGGATCCAATCTGTCATCCCGGCCTTGATCCGGGATCTCTTGCCGCGACCCCGCGCAGTTTGCAACTCGCGCTTGCCCTTCTGTCGAACAACCAGTAACATGTTGGAAGTTGTTTTCGCATCGCACAGTCACACACGATGCTGGGTGGTTCTGTCGAACACGATGCGCAGGCATGCTTTCGGGTTGTGGCGCAGTTTGGTAGCGCACTTGACTGGGGGTCAAGGGGTCGCAGGTTCAAATCCTGTCAACCCGACCAGTGAGTCAACAGGCAGGCGGTACCATCCGCCTGCCTGACACATGAAACCGTCAGTTCCCTCTAAATGATTGCCACCGCGCCCGCGTCATCCGCCAGACGCGCTATGCGGGAGAAATCCCTATTTGATTCCGAAAGGGAAACAATGTTGTCTGTGTTTGTCTTCATGCTCTCACTTTTCATCGCGTAACACCTCATAGCATGATCATCTTCTGGCATCGTCCGCGTACCATCCCCAGGCGTCAGCATAGGCGTCTTCGTGAGTACCCAAACACCGTGTGCGCTGTTGGCGGCGCCGAGCAGTAACGCTACACTTAGAACGGTCGGCGCCTAGGCGCCGAATGCCACAAGGAGACGAAAGGACAAGTGCACCATGACGACAATGACAAAAAAAGCCCCGTTCCTGCTGCTGGCCTGCTTCTTCATGCTGGCACTCAGTTCCTGCACCGTGCTGGAAGACGCGTCGAAGCTCCAGTCTTATGACTTCGGAAGCGACCAGATCCCTTCTCTCACCTCTGTGGTGGGGGAGCGCAAAGTGTCAGGCGTAGAGGTAGGGACAAAAAACGGAGTGCAGCATAAGACGTACACCTACGAGACGTCGAGCCAAGTCGACGATATGGACGACTATTACGGCGAGCTAAAAAGCGTGGGCTTCCTGGTGACCAAAGACAGCGAGGTCGCGTTCAACCGAGGCTCTGTCGAGTTGGGCCTCAACTCTGCGGACGCAGGTCAAATGGTTCTTGTCACCCTGTCGTGGGAAAGCGGAAAAATAACCGTGCAGGTGGCCAAGGGCGAAGGCGAAGTCACGCCCTTCTGAGGCATGGTCAGGTTCTACACGCAGGGTGTGCCGTGAGGGGTATAATTGTCACGGAGATGGATGGTCCCTGGTGGGGCCCGCGGTCTTCAAAACCGTAGTGAGGCGTGCAGAACGTCTCGGATGTGTTCGATTCGCATACATCTCCGCCACGCCTGCAGGGAGACGCCTCTTGGCTTGTTCAGTCGCCTTGCCGCTTTCAAAAGCCGTTGGCAGGTCGTCTGGGGGGACACCCCGCTTGCGTGTGTGATAATACCGATGTCTTTGCCCTCTTCACGGTTTTACCGAGGTGTGGGCAGTTGTCGTAAACAGGGAGGAAGGAAGGTGTCTGTGGAGATCACACGAAGAGGCTTCTTGCAAGCTGCGGGGCTGGCGTTTGCCACGAGCATGGCATATGAGCTCTCAAACCAGTCGAGCGCTTTTGCGCTTGACACCGACACGGAGTGGAAGCTGGTCAACACCGAGGAGTACACCAACGTCTGCTGCTACTGTTCAGGCGGCTGCGGCTCCATTTGCTCGGTGCGCGACGGAGAGCTGATAAGCCTCGAGGGCGACACCGACCACCCCATCAACCTTGGTGCCCTGTGCTCAAAGGGCGCGGCCATGTTCCAGTTGCGCAGCGTCGTGACCGAGGACACGCGGGAGGTCATCCCCAACCCCAACCGCAAGACGCGCCCGATGGTGCGCCGCCCCGGCGCCTCAAACTGGGAGGCCATCGGCTGGGACGCCGCCATCGCCGAGATTGCCCGTCACGTCAAGACGACCCGCGACGCGAGCTTCATCACCACTGACCAAAACGGTGTCACGGTCAACCGCACCGAGGCGATCGCAAGCCTCGGCGGCTCTCAGCAAAACACCGAGGAGTGCTACCTTATCCTCAAATCAATGCGTTCCCTCGGCCTGGTTGCCATCGACAACCAGGCCCGTGTTTGACACAGCTCGACGGTTGCCGGTCTGGCAAACACACTCGGCCGAGGCTCCATGACAGGCCATTGGAACGACTTTAAGAACGCGGACGTCCTCATCACCTGCGGGTCCAACAACGTTGAGAACCACCCTGAGAGCGCCCGTTGGGTGCAGGCAGCGCGTGACAAAGGCGCCATCAGCATCGTCGTCGACCCGCGCTACACGCGCACGGCTGCGGTTGCCGACGTGTACTGCCCGCTGCGCCCCGGCACCGACATTGCCTTCTGGGGCGGCATGATCAACTACATCATCCAGCACGACATGTGGCAAAAAGAGTACGTTATCACGTACACCAACGCCACGTACCTCATCGACCCCGCCTATGAGTTCAACGTAGAGACGGGGATGTTCACCGGCTGGGACGAGGAGCACCAGAAGTACGTCACCACGTCGTGGGGTTATCAGACCGCCGAGACAGTTGCTCCCAACACAGGCGCTGGCGGCGCTTTTGCCTATGCGCTCAGGCCAGGGACCCCCGCGTTCACGCCGCCTGACAAGCTCGTGCCAAAACGGGACATGACGCTCCAAGACCCTCAGTGCTCGTTCAACGTCTTCAAACGGCACTACGAGCGCTACGACCTCGAGACCGTCTGCAAGGTTTGCGGCATGGACTCCCAGACGCTTGAGCAGGTCTATCGCCTCTATGGGCAAAGCGGCGCCCGCGACAAGGTCGGCGCCATTCTCTATGCGCTTGGCCAGACCCAGCACCATTACGGCTCACAGAACACGCGCATCATGACGCTCGTCCAACTGCTGCTCGGCAACGTCGGCGTTCCTGGCGGCAGCGTGAACGCCTTGCGTGGCGAGCCGAACGTGCAGGGCGCAACCGACATGGCCATGCTCGTATACGACTTCCCTGGCTATCTGAAGTGGCCGACCGCCGCGTCGCATGCCACCCTGCGCGAATGGCTGGAGCATGAGACCTACAGCGACGGCTACTACACCAACAAGCCCAAGTTCTTCATCTCTGCGCTCAAGGAATGGTACGGCGAGCACGCGACGGTAGAAAACGACTACGGGTACGACTGGTTGCCCAAGATCGGCAGCCTTGACTTCACCACGATGTCGACCTTCGAGCACATGGACTCAGGGCTTATCAAGGCCTACTTCCTCTGGGGGATGAACCCGGCAAACTCGACAGCGAACACCAAGTTCGCGCGCCAGGCCATGAGCAAGCTCGAGTGGCTTGTGGTGGTGGACTGGGTAGAGACCGAGTCGGCGTGCTTCTGGAAGGCGCCTGACCTCAACCCGGCCGAGATACAGACAGAAGTGTACTATCTGCCGGCTGCGCTCATCTATGAGAAGATGGGCTCAATCGTAAACTCTGGGCGTTGGCTGCAGTGGCGCTATAAGGCCGTGGAGCCTGCCGACCTCGCAAAGCCCGACTACGAGATCTGCGACCTGCTCTGGAAGGAGATCGTCAGGCTCTACAGCACCGAGGGCGGTCGCTGCCCCGAGGCCATTCTCAACGTCAAGTGGGACTACCACAGAGACGGCGTCATAGACCCGCGCTGCGTCGCCATGGCGCTCAACGGCTACAAGTGGGACAACGCGGGGAGTTGGGAGACGCGCGAGCTTCTCTCTACCTTCGGCGACCTGGGCGCAGACGGCACCACGGCCTGCGCGACGTGGATCTATTCAGGCTTTTATGCCAACGGCTCAGCCCGCTTTGACCCGTCGCAGCAAAAGGTCGGCGGACGCAGCCTTGAGGACAAGACCGGCCTCGGCCTGTATCCTGGCTGGGCGTACGCGTGGCCGCTCAACCGCCGCATCCTCTACAACCGTGCCTCGGCCGACGCCGCCGGCAAGCCGTGGAACCCCGAGCGCGCCGTTGTTGAGTGGACCGGCAGCGAGTGGGCGACCAACGACGTGCCTGACTTCGCCTTCCAGTCACGGGCGGCAGACGGCACCGTCAGCTGGATTCCGCCCAACGACCGGGCCTTCATGATGACCTGGGAGCAAAACGCCCGATTCGTCTGTTCGACGATGAAGGACATGCCACTGCCCGAGCACTATGAGCCGTTCGAGTCGCCTGCCGACAACCTCCTCAACGGCCGTCAGAACTCGCCGTGCATCATGTTCGCCGACCATCCTTCGGTCAAGCGCTCGGACCCCGCAGAGTACCCCATTGCCGTCACCACCTACTCGGTCGTCGAGATGTGGCAGACGGGTGCGCAGACGCGCGGCTGCCCGGCCTTGGTGGAGTCGCGCCCTGAGCAGTTTATAGAGATGTCGGTGGAACTGGCCGAGGAGAAGAACATCAGCAACGGCGACACGGTGCGCGTGTGGAACAACCGCGGTGACGTGAAGCTGACGGCGTTTGTCACTCGGCGCATCAAGCCGCTCAAAGTGAACGGCGAGCTGTGCCACGTGGTGGGCATGATCCACCACTGGGGATGGGCCGGGAGCTTCTCGACGGGCGACACGGTCAACGACCTGGCCCCGAACGTCGGCGACCCCAACTCGTTCATACCCGAGTTCAAGGCGTTTCTCGTCAACGTCGAGAAGGCATAAGGGAGGTGGATTGCCATGGCTGACTACGCTATTTTCTTCGACTCGTCCAAGTGCACCGCGTGCAAAGGGTGCCAGGTCGCTTGCAAGTGCTGGAACCAGCTTCCCTCGCCGCTTGGCCTCAACGCCAACAAGCCGACCCATTCTTACCAGTCGCCGCTTGACCTCAACGGCGACACGCGCATTATTATCCATTTCGAGGAGAACGACAACGACAAGCTGTGGGGCGTGAACTGGTCGTTCGGGCGCCGCAGCTGCATGCACTGCTACGACCCTGCCTGTGCCTCAGTGTGCCCGTCAGGCGCCTTGGCGGTGGATGGCGAGACGGGCTTCGTCCGTGTCTCTGAGTCAAAGTGCATTGGATGCAAGTACTGCAAGTCCGCATGCCCCTTCGACGTGCCGCGCTACCATGGCGCACAGAGCAAGATAAACAAGTGCACCGGCTGTCTCGACCGCATAGCCAACGGCGGCCCTGTCTCGATCAACGGCGGCACCGGCCAGACCCAGGCGCAGTTTAGCGTCCCTGCCTGTGTGCACAGCTGTCCGCCGGGCGCGCTCAAATTTGGCCCGCGCGACGAGATGCTGCGGCTTGCCCATGAGCGCGTCGCATACCTCAAGGCGCACGAGATCGACCCAAGCCCGCACGCCTCGGTCTATGGCGAGGACCAGCTCAACGGCACGCACGTGGTCATGGTGCTCAAGTACCCTGTTGAGACCTACGGGCTGCCGGCCAACCCGCAAGTCAACCCGCTCACCGGCTTGCTTGGGCTCATGAAGCCGCTGACCGGTCTTGCCGCTGCGGCGACGGTCGCCGGCCTCGGCATCTCGTTCCTTACCGGCCTTGGCTACAAGCGCGACAAGATGCACTACGACGAGAAGAAGCACGAGCAGGTAGACCTCGACACCGGCGAGGTCCTCTGGCGCTCCGATGCTGTGCCCGGCCCTGCGGGCGACGAAGACGGCGAGAAAGACGCAAGGCCTGCCAAGAAAGGGGGCAAATGAGATGACACGCTACATCAAGCGCCATACCTTGCAGACACGGATCACGCACGACGTGACGGTCATCGCCTGCATCCTGCTGGCGATAAGCGGGCTGTTCGTCTTTGTCCCCGCGCTCAACAACCTGCTGCCCTCATCGGCGACCTTTGCCATCCGGATGGCACATCGCGTGCTCGGCATCGTCTTCATCGCCGTTCCCCTCATCAGCGCCATACTTGCTCCCAAGGGCGTGAAGCACCTGCTCTCGAACTACTTTGCCCGGTGGGACAAAGACGACGTGACGTTCATCAAGCGCTTCTTGCCCTACATGCTCGGCCCGAAACGCGTGCACATGCCCGACCAGCACGAGGTCAAGTCCGGCCAGCGACTGGCCGACGGCGTGCTGTTCCTCGCGGGCTTCCTCATCGCGATCAGCGGCGTGTTCCTGCTCGTCGGCACGACGTTCGTGACACTTGACGCTGGGCTGATGCTCTTCATGCGCCTTGCGCACGACGTGGCATTCGTCTTGTTCGCGGTGTTCGGGATCGCGCACATCTACCTCGGCGCCGGAGTGTTCCAGCCATACCGCCGCATGGGCAAGACCATGTTCGGCAATGGCATGATCAGCGAGAGCGACGCGCTGTATCACTGGGGCCACTGGGCGCGCGAGACCATCGAGAAGGGCGACAAAGTGGTCGAGGTGGAGGACAAAAAGTAACACATGGACCTTCATCAGATAGACAGCGCCCTTGAGGCCTACCAGCAAACACTTGGGACCTCCGACAAGGCGCGGCTTGAGTTTTTTCGTGGACTGTGGGCCTTGCAGCAGGCATCGCTTACGAGGTTAGTCGAGCGCGGGGGAGAAGGCCTTCCCTCGACAGCGCTTCTGCGCGAGTGTCAAGAGGGGAGAGTGCCGCTCTTGTTGCTTGCGCCAGCCGTGATCGACGCCGACGAGCTCGTGGTCATGCTGGAGTCATGTGCGGCCTGGGTGGCGGCCAACGCCGGTCTTGCTGCGACGTCCGCTGAGGCGCTCAAGGCCTGTGACTGGCGTGCGCTCGTCGCGAAAAGCGACCTTGCGCTGGCCGGCCGTGACCCTGGGTCGTGGATCGAGGAGACTGAGCGCGAGGCTGCCTTTGCACAAACGGCATCTGGGCAGTCCGCACCCTTTGGCATAGTTTTGGCCTGTGCATTGCGCCCGCAGCTCGAGGCAGTCGCCCTGGCGGCTCATGACGGGCTGACGCAAGCTGCCAGTGCTGACGAGGCAGCGCACGGGCGCCCCCGTGCGCTGCGTTGCCCGGTGTGCGGCGGCAGTGCGGCTGCAGGCTACGTGGGGCCAGTGCCCTCGCGCGACGGCAGCGGCAGGATGCTCTACTGCGCCCTGTGTGGGTGCTCTTGGGAGTTCGAGCGAATCCGCTGCGCCTGCTGTGGCACGCATAACCAAGGCAAGCTGCACTACTTCCACATAGAGGGCGACAGCGCGCACCGCCTGCACCTCTGTGACGAGTGCGGCACCTACCTCAGGACGACCTTTGTTACAGAGCTTGCCATGCCGTTCTCCTTCGAGGTGGAAGACGTCGTCATGGCGCGCCTCGACAAGCTTGCGCACGAGGAGCGCTTCAGCCCGCAACGCAAGCACTAAGTCCTGTCGGCGGGGCCGGCTCTTGGGCATGGGCCGGTGTCTCGGCCCTGTAATTCCGCACTTGAATTGTCGCCTCGCACTCAGTCCTGTTGATTCCGCGCTTGACGCGGAAACTATTGCCCTTGGCCCCGCGCAACCCACACCAAAATCGCGACCCCTTTGTCAACCGGCCTGTGACAAGGCTCTTTGACACCCACAATGCTATGATTGAGGCAGCTGACAGTCCTGCACAAGGAGGAGGAACGATGAAGAGGCTGCTTCAGTTGCTGCTAGCTTCAGCTCTAGTTGTATCGTTTGTTGTCATGTCTCCCGAACAGGCCTTGGCTGCTGACGACTCAGTTACCATTGTCTCTGTGTCGCCTTCCTCGGTTGCCAACTATCACGATGAGGTAACCTTCACGGTGAGTGTTGAATACACGCTTGCCAGTTGCGATAACGGCATTGTCTACCTGGGCTTCAACACTGACGACCCGAAAAGCTACTCTCTCGTAGATACTATACAAGTTAACAGGGGTTCAGGGTGTGTTACGCTTACCGGAAAGGTCATTCCTGCAGGGTGGGGCACGCCCGACTCTCCAAGTGGTGCTTTGAAAGGCGGTCTTGAGGCTGCTGAGGGCTTGTCATTCGGCGCGTACGTGAACATTTCCGAATATCCACATGCGGATTCATGGAACCCCCTGGATACCGACGTCAAGGCCATCGCTCAAGGGACAGCATGGTCCAACAACAGTTCGGCTGACCCAACTAAGAGCGAATCGTCTAGCACGACCAGCGACCCAAAGCGACTCAGCATCCCAAACGGACTCAAAGAAACCGAGTTGCGCTTCTGGTCTACTCATGCTGACGAGGGCAATCATCTAGTGAGCTACGACGTGTATTGGGGCTCCGAGCTCTTCAAAGACAAGCCTGGTGTATATAACAAAAGGCTTGCAATCGTTGCTGCAGCACTGAGCTGTGCCGCCTATGGAGTCAACTCTGACAGCCCACAGGCGGGAAAGCTCAATAACGTTTCCACGATCACGTATTCGCTTCAAAATATGGGATTCAACAACATCGAGCCGCACAATTATCTGCCCGACACCATGGAGGGACCGACTGCGGGCACCTACCCTCAAGACGAAGGCGAGGACACGGTAGGCTATACTTTCGCGCATTCTAATGTCACAGTTGCCAAACAGGAATATACTTTAATAGTAGTCGCTGTGAGGGGCACGATTGGCACTATCCCCTTTAGCGAGGAATGGAGAAGCAACCTCAACAACCTCAACATTTTCATAAAAGACTTTGAGGGCGCTTACCCAGGGTTCAAGCTAGCCGAAAAGGCGCTCTATACGGAATTGGTGTTGTATTTGCAAAAACACGACCTGTTCGGCAACGACAACAACCTGTTTTTTATTACGGGACACAGCAGAGGTGCCGCAGTTGCCAATCTGCTCGCCGCAGAAGTATTGGCTACTGACTGGCCTCATATAAGTAACAGAGTCTACACATACTGCTTTGCAACTCCCAATGTTGCAGAAATAAGTACCATAACCGGCGGCAAAAACAAATATCCATTAACAGACATAATAAATGTGATCAAACCAGAAGATATTGTGATTTACGTGCCCTTTAAGGCTTGGGGATACAGCAAATACGGAACAGTCGTGATGCTTCCAGCCTATTACCCGGAAAAGATTTTAGATAGCATTATTATTCCTCAATCAAACGATTATTTTGAATACACATATTATCGAGATATAGCACAAAATGAGTATAATCTTATTACCAAGGGGAAGACTCTGCCAGAGACGGGGCTTAGCACACACAACCCGGAAGCGTATCTAGCCTGGGTAAAAGCAATTCCGTCACCTAATACTACTAATGGGATTCTATATTATGGCAGTGTTGCTTGTCCGGTTGATGTCGCCTTACTGGACTCAAGCGGCAACACGCTTGCAAGAACCAATGGCGGAGAGGTGGACCCAAGCAGCACAGTTCCGCTTTTTGTTGATGGCGATGACAAGTACTTCGCATTGCCGTACAACGACCTGTACACCGTGAAGCTTTTCGGAACCGACGATGGAGCCATGGACTTGACCGTCACAGCCTATGACTATGCGAACGACAGCGAGGCTGGCGAGAAGCGCTTCAGGGATGTGTCGATTGCTGCAGGGAAGGAATTGAGCTTTCAGCTAGTCCCGCCTCCAGAGATCAAGCTGTTCTCGGTTATGGACGGTGTGCAGGTGTCAGAGATCATGGAGGACGGCTCTGAGGTCAGCCTCATTGACCAGGAGGCAGTAACTGTCCATGAGAATGAGGGACTACCCATGACCCTAATCGTAGCAATGTTGGTCCCTGCAATAATTGTTATTGGTGTCCTAACTTTAGCTTTAGTCATCGTAAAAAGACGCAGAGCTAACGCGCGACGCCGGAGTCAAGCGTAGTGCTGTACCGAGCTCGAGGCGTCAGAGCTGGGCAAAAGCTCTCTCGGCAGCTGACAAGGTGTCGTCGACGTCTTGAGCGCTATGAGCGAGAGAGACGAAAACTGCCTCGAAGGGGCTGGGTGGCAGGTGGACGCCTGCTTTGCGCATTGCCTGGTAAAAGGCAGAGAAGCGCACGATGTCGCTGGACGACGAAGTAGCGTAGTCCACGACAGCCGAGTCGCTGAAAAACACGGAGAACATCGCGCCAATGCTGTTGACCCGAACAGGCAGGCCGTTCTTTGCCGCTCGCTCGCGCAGCCCGACGGCCAAAGCGGTCGTCTTGGCCTCGAGCTCGCGATACACGTTTTCACGACGCAGCAAGCGCAACGTGGCCAGGCCAGCTGCCACAGCAAGCGGGTTGCCCGAGAGGGTGCCCGCTTGGTAGACCGGTCCGGTAGGAGCGACCAGTTCCATCAGATCTCGTCTGCCTCCATACGCTGCCAAGGGCAGGCCGCCCCCGATGATCTTACCCAAACAGACCAGGTCCGGCTCGATGCCTACGAGTGTCTGGACGCCACCGTAGCAGAGGCGAAAGCCCGTCATCACCTCGTCGAATACAAGCAGGCTGCCCTGCACGCGAGTCAGCTCGCGCAGTCCATGGAGGAAGCCAGGGCGCGGCAGGACGACTCCCATGTTGCCCGCCACTGGCTCGACGATGACCGCTGCTATTCTCTTGCCGTGCTCGACAAAAAGGGCATGCACAGCCTCAAGGTCGTTGTAGGGCGCTACCAGGGTGTCTGCTGTCGCTGCCGCAGTCACGCCTGCCGAGTCTGGCGTGTTGTAGGTCAAGGCGCCACTACCGGCCTTGACGAGCAAGGCGTCGGCATGCCCGTGATAGCAGCCCTCGAATTTCAGGACCATGTCTCGTCCTGTGGCAGCACGAGCCAACCTCAGCGCGCTCATAGTCGCCTCGGTGCCCGAGCTGACAAAGCGAACCAACTCCAGGGCCGGGAATGCCGCAATCAGCATCTCGGCCAGATCGCTCTCTGCATCGGTAGGGGCGCCAAAGCTCAAGCCGTAGGCGGCAGCTGCTTGGACAGACTCGACCACCAAAGGATGGGAATGGCCAAGGATGCTGGGACCATAGGCGCCTACATAGTCGATGTAGCGCCGCCCGTCCACGTCCCAAAGATAGGCACCGTGGCCGCTGGCGATAAAAGCCGGCTCACAGCCAACAGCGGCCGCGCTGCGAACGGGCGAGTCCACGCCGCCGGGGATCAACGCGCGGGCGCGGGAGAAGCACTCAGAGCTGCGCCTTCCCGCCAAAACGAGTTGTGAGGCGGTACTCATGGTTCCTGCAGCCAGCACGACGCGTCAAGGGCATGGTAGGTGACAAGGATGTCTGCGCCGGCGCGCCTCATTCCGAGCAAGGCCTCGAGCACGACACGGCGCTCGTCTATCCAGCCTGCTGCGGCCGCCGCTTTGACCATGGCATACTCGCCGCTGACGTTGTACGCTGCCACAGGCAGGCCGTAGGACTGCTTGGTGCGATATATGATGTCTCCGTAGGCCATGGCAGGTTTGACAAGGATAACGTCGGCGCCTTCTGCAACGTCCAGGGCAGTGTCGCGCATCGCCTCGTCGCCGTTTGCCGGATCCAACTGATAGCTGAGGCGGTCGCCGAACTGCGGCGCCGAGTTGGCCGCCTGGCGAAAAGGCCCGTAGAATGCAGAGGCGAACTTCGCCGCATACGACATGATCGGCGTCTGTTCAAAGCCTGCCTGGTCCAAGGCGCGCCGGATGGCGCCAACACGCCCATCCATCATGTCGGAGGGCGCCACCATGTCTGCTCCAGACTCGGCCTGTGCCACAGCGGCTCGGGCGAGCAGCTCGACAGACTCGTCGTTCAGCACCTGGCCGTCAGAGACAAGGCCGCAATGTCCGTGGTCGGTGTACTCGCAAAGGCAGACGTCGCCAATCAAATAGAGCTCGGGAAACCGGTCTTTGGCGACGCGCAGGGCCTGCTGAACGATTCCATCCTCGGCATAGGCCCTTGTGCCCATGGCGTCTTTGTGCAAGGGAATGCCGAAGAACAGCACGGCGGGCACGGCGCAGGCAACGACCTCTGAAAGCGCGCTCGTCAAATGCTCCAGCGGGTATTGGCAGATGCCCGGCATTGAGGGGACAGGTGTTGGAGCGCCGTTGCCCTCGCGAACGAACAGCGGGTAGACCAGCTGCTCGCGGGTCAGGCGCTGCTCGCGCACCAAGCTGCGGATGCGCTCATCTGTGCGCAGCCTACGCGGGCGTTTGACCAAATCCATATGGCTCACGTCCCCTCTGAATGCTAGTCGCCTGTGCAATCAAAGCCTCAACAAGGCCTTCCACAGTGTAACGGGCGGCCTGACCGGTTGGCTCAATCCCATAGTCCCGCATCGTGGCGCTCGTGACAGGCCCGATCGAGAAGAGCGCGACTCCTTTGAGAAGCCTTCTCTCGGTGCCCAGAACAGACACAAAGCGCTTGACCGTCGAAGAGCTCGTGAACGTCACAGCGTCCACCGTGCCCTGGCGAAAGGCCTCAAGCAGGCCGTCTGTGCCCTCCTCAGAGGCTGCCGTGCGATACGCGGCCACGTCGTCAACTGTCAGCCCGTGGCCGCGCAGCGCCTCAGTGAGTCCGGCCCGCGTCTCTTCAGCGCGCAACAACAGCAGGCGCTCGCCGCGTCGCGCCGCTCCCACCAAGACCTCCGCGAGCCCCTCGTTACAGCATTCTCTGGCCTCTAAGTCACACTTGAGCCCTCTTTGCGCCAAAGCAGCCGACGTGGCCGGGCCGATTGTCGCCAGCTTGAGCCCTGCCAGCCGACGCACGTCGTCGCCCGCAAGGTCGAGCTCAGCAAAGAAAGCCTCGACGCCGTTTGCGCTGGTGAACGCCAGCCATTGGTAGCCTTCAAGCTCGTGCAGCGCTGCACGCAAGGGCATTGGGTCTGCGGGCGGCAAAGTGTGGATAAGGGGGAACTCCAAGACTTCCGCGCCGTGGCCGCGCAGCAGGTGGCTAAAACGCGAGGCCTGCGCCCGGGCGCGGGTGACCACGACGCGCAAGCCAGACAAGGGCCTCTCCTCAAACCAGGCTAGCCGTTTGCGCAGGTTGACAACCTGACCGACGACAATGACAGCCGGGTTGCCAAGGCCGGCTTGCTCGACTGCGGCAACGATGCCAGTGAGGTCAGAGACGGCGGTGCGCTGCGAAGGGCACGTGCCCTGCTCTATGACTGCAACAGGGGTTGAAGCATCCATGCCCTCTGCAACCAGGCGTTCGACGATGCCGTCCAAACGCTCCATTCCCATCAGGAAGACAAGCGTGCCACGTGTTTGCGCCAGGTGCTCCCAGGCGATGGCGGGCTCTTCCTTGGCTGGGTCTTCGTGGCCAGTTACAACAGTGAATACTGATGCGAGCTCTCGATGGCTGATGGGAATGCCCGCATAGGCCGCAGCGGCGACAGCAGAGCTGACTCCCGGCACGACCGCGTAGCGTATGCCTGCGGCACGCAGCGCCTCTGCTTCCTCGCCGCCTCGCCCAAAGACGAAGGGGTCGCCGCCTTTAAGGCGCACGACCACCCTTCCTGCCTGCGCCCTAGCCACGAGCAGGGTGTTGATCTCGTGCTGGGGCAGAGGGT
Organism: Coriobacteriales bacterium; assembly: GCA_031279835.1. GTDB lineage: Bacteria > Actinomycetota > Coriobacteriia > Coriobacteriales > UBA8131 > JAITHV01. The sequence continues at coordinate 11,620 of JAITHV010000047.1, read as the reverse complement.
GTTTGCCAGGGAGCTTGCCAGCATTGACCAGCTCGCTTCCGGGCGGCGCCAAAGCCAAGAGGCTTGAGGCAACGAGCCGGTCGTAGACGAGGGTATCGGCGCGCTCAATGCACTCGCGCCCCCTAACCGTTAAGAGGCCGGGGTCACCTGGTCCAGCGCCAACCAGATAGACAAAGCCCCTCTGTGGCCTCGCCTCACTCATGAGTTGTCCTCAACGGCAACGGCTGCCATGATCTCGACTGCGCCGAGCGACACGGCCTCGGCAGCCAGCCTGGCGCCCAGCGTGTCGGGGTCGGACCCCTCGGCATCGAGGCGCAGCATCTTTTGGCCTGTGGGGTCGCAGACCATGCCATGAAGCCTGGTCTTCTCGCCCCTGCACACCGCCCATGCTCCAATCGGGAGCTGGCAGCCACCGCCAAGCGCGGCTACGAAGGCTCGCTCGGCACGTGCTTCGCACGCGCTTTGTGGATGGTTGACAGCCTCTAGCGCCATGTCAAGGTCAGTGCGCCTATGAAGCGCTTCGACCGCGATAATCCCTTGCCCGGCCGCCGGCAGCATGGCTGTTGGCTCAAAGTACTCTGATATCTGGTCGTGCCATCCCAGGCGATGCACGCCGGCCGCAGCCAACACGATGCCAGAGAGGGCGGGGTCCTCTTGAAGCCTGCGCAGGCGCGTGTCCAAATTGCCGCGCAAAGCGGTGAAGTCGAGGTCGGGACGCAGGCGCCGGAGCTGAGCCGAGCGGCGCAGGCTTGAGCTGCCGATCAGCGCCCCGGCTGGAATCTCGTGCAGACAGGCGCCGTTTTTGCCGATAAGGACGTCGCGAGGGTCCTCCCGCTCTCCGTAGGCGCGGACGGCCAGGCCGTCTGGCAGGTCAGTTGGGAGGTCTTTAAGGCTGTGCACCGCTACGTCGATGTGGCCGTCGAACAGCGCCTGTTCGAGCGCCTCTGTGAACAAGCCTTTGCCGCCAATTTCTGGCAAGGGAGCGTCTATGCGCCGGTCTCCCTCGGTTTCAAACACGACCAGATCGACTTGCAGGTCTCGGTCCAGCGCATGCAAGGCATCGTGCAGCCATGACGCCTGCCAGAGCGCCAGACGGCTGCCCCGGGTGCCGACACGCAGGCGGCTCATGGGCGCCCTGGCTGCTCTGTCGCCTCAAGCACTGCCTGTGCCCGCGTCAGTGCGGCTTCAGGCTGGAGCCGGAACAGGTGATGCAGCATGCGTGCGTAGTCATAGACTTCGGGCGTGCCCGCGAGGGCGTTGAGGGTCGAGATCGGCTCATGCAACAATTGGTTGACTATGGACGAGGCCATTGACTGGACCACAACGCGCTGCTGCGGACTCAGTCCCGAGAGCTTTCCCAATGCGCGCTCAAGCTTGCTCGCCTTGATTTCATCGGCTAGACGGCGCAGTGCGTTGATAGTCGGGATCAGGTCGAGCGAGTCGATCCAGCGCTTGAAGCTCCCCATCTCCTCGGCAATCAGTTCTTCGATGCGCACGGCAGCAAGCTCGCGCTCATGGCGGTGCTCGTCGGCCACTTCACGCAGCTCTTTGATGTCGCAGCATCTCACGCCCGCAATTCTTTTGGCCTGCGGGTCAATGTCGCGTGGCACGGCCATGTCGACGCACAACAAGGGCCGGTCGGGGCGCGTCTCCATCACCCGGGCCAAGAGCTCGCACGAGATCATGTGCCCGCGTGCAGAGGTGGCCGAGAAGACGATGTCGGCGGCATGCAGGCAGCTTTCGAGATCGTCCAACGGGTGTGCCGAAAACCCGAACTCGACGGCAAGTTTCTGGGCTTTGGACAAGGAGCGGTTGGAGACCATGACTAGCGACGCCTTGCGGCTGACCAGGTGACGCATCGTGAGCTCGCTCATCTCGCCGGCCCCGAGGATCAACACCGGGCGTTTGGAGATGTCGCCAAACTCCTGCACGGCGAAATCTACCGCAATGCGTCCGACTGAGGTCGAGTATTCTTGGATCAGGGTCGCGGAGCGTGCCTTCTTGCCGAGGGCAAGTGCCCGCTGAAACCAGACGTTGACGAGCTTGTCAGTGGCGCCGGCCGCGTTTGCGGCCTCGTAGGCACGTTGCGCTTGTCCTAAGATCTCTGTCTCGCCCAGCACCATTGAGTCCAAGCCTACAACGACGCGAAAGAGGTGCTCAAGCGCCTCGTCGCCGCAATAGCTGTACACATGGGCGAGGACGGCCTCGCGCCTAGAATGCGAGAGGCCCCCGCCTTGGGTGACCAAGAACTCGCGCATGGTCTCTAGGCTGTGCTCGGGCGACAGCGTGGAGGCATATAACTCAAGGCGGTTGCAGGTGCATAGCACGACTGCGCCCTCCAAGTCCGCAGCGGCCATGAGGTCCTCTAAGTAGCGTTTGTTCAGGGAGTGATGGACGCTGACCTGTTCCAGCAGCTCGATAGGGGTGTGCTTGATATTCAAGCCGATGACAAGCGGGGTCATGATGCAACACGTCTCCTAAAGGCTTGCGTTAAGCAACGGTTCAAGATGCTCGGCATCGTGCATAAAGCTGAGGAAATACTGTTCCTCAAGCGACTGGTGGCTGCGCGCGTGGGTCAGGACGTTAAGCGGGCGGGTCAGCTGGCATTCCTTGATCCGTAAGCACTTCAACAAACCGAACTTGCTCTCATGCCGAACCGTAAGCGCTGATATGATGGTCACGCCTTGGTGAGACATCACCGCTTGCTTGATGGCCTGCGTGCTCCCCAGCTCCATGACAACATTCAGCTTGTCGGGGTCGAAGCCGCAGTCCTCAAGAGCCAGCTCCATGACGCGGCGGGTGCCCGAGCCTTTTTCGCGCAGTATTATCTTCTCGTTAGCCAACTCGTCAAAGTCAACGACAGGCTGTTCAGCCCACGGGTGCCCGCTCGGCACGACGACCGCAAGCTCGTCATGCCAGAAATTCTCGACCACGAGATCCTTGTCGTCGGGAACAGGACCTTCGACCAAGGCGATATGCAATCGTTTTTCAAGTATCTCTTGCACCATCACTTGCGTGTTGGCGATCTTTGCATTGAAGTCGATCTCTGAATGCGCTTCGCAAAAATTGCCGATGATAAGCGGCAGGATATACTCGCCGATAGTCAAAGTGGCGCCCATGTTGATAATCCCGCGCTGGTGCACGCTCAGTTCGTCGATCTTCTCTTGGGCTTCCTGCATGATCTGCATGATCTGGCAGACATGCTGATAAAAGATCCAGCCGGCCTGGGTCAGCGTCACGCCTTTGTTGGTGCGGTCGAAAAGCTCTGCGCCGATCTCCCGCTCTAGGTTCTTGATCTGGATGCTGATACTGGGCTGGCTCATGTGCAGGCGTTTTGAGGCCAAAGTGATGTTGCTGGTATCGGCCACCTCTTTGAACACCCTAAACTGTTGGTTAGGAATACACATCTGCATCACTCCGATTGGAGAACTCTGCCGCGCTGATTGAGAGACTTCTCTCAGACCAAACTACCCTTGCCAATCTGTGTTGCCATAACAAAAGTAACCCTTTACCATATGCCCTGTAAAATATCATTATACGATTGCACCATAAAAAATTGTTATGGCAATCAATCTTGTTTCTCGACTTAATACTCAATTGCAGTGATCATTGGTAGCTTTGCCTGCAGGTTTCATGGGCAAGAGGACTCATGGCCTTGTTGGTCGTGATGGCTTGCCATAGCAATTAATAATGGCAACATCAGGTAACAGAATTTTACAGGTCTGTATGCCTACGTTACCTTTTAGTGACTCGGCGCTCGTAAAGGAAGGGATGCCATCATGGTTGTCGCGACGCTCGTCTCGGTATGTGTCATTGCTGCGATGGCATGCTTTCTGTTGATTACCGCAGTCAAGGCACGGCGCCTCAAGAACTTGCCCCTGCACAGTCGGCTCGAGCTGTACCCGGTCCCCAAAGAGGGTGGCGGGCGCGCCAAGTATGGCGGGTCATACTTCGAGGAGGTCGAGTGGTGGGCCAAGCCTCGGAGCATCGACAAGGTGAGCGAGACCCGAGAAATTCTCATGGAGATGCTCTTTATCCGCAAGCTGTTTCAGAACCAGCGCAGTCTTTGGTGGGCTTCTTGGGGCTTCCATCTCGGGATCTACGTGATGTTTGCCTGGACGGCACTGCTGGTTGTGCACGCCTTTTGGGCTCCTGCTGCTCTTAGCTGGCTGGCAACTGCGGTCGGAGTGCTCGGCTTTGTGACAGCAACCCTTGGCGCCCTGTTGCTCCTACTGCGCCGAGCCTTCGACAAGACGCTGCGAAAATACACCACGCCGCAGGAGTATTTCAACATCGTTTTTATCCTCAGCGTTTTGCTCAGCGGCATCTACTGCTGGTCGGCCATTGCCTCTCCCTTTGCGGTGGCGAACGGCGTCCTTCACTTCAGCGGGCAGGATCTGCCGTGGCAGGTCGTCATCCACGTGGCCTTGTTGTGCGCGATGCTCGTCTATATCCCGCTCAGCAAAATGAGTCACTATATTGGCAAGTTCTTCTCGTTTCACAAAGTGCTTTGGGAGAACGACCCCAACCTGCCTGGCAGTCACGTTGACCAGCGGATGCACGCCGCCACCTCGCGGCGGCCACAGACCAGTTGGTCGGCCGTGCATGTCAATCCCCCCAAAACCACCGAGGAGTGAGTTATGTCTGTTTCTGACAAGACGCTTATGCCCAAAGACATCTCGCGCCCTAAGGCCGTGTTGTCGCCCATTGACAGCCTTGCGCCCTTGCCGGCGCCCTACCATGACGTTGGGGCCGAGCCCGGCTTTCGGGCAATGAAACCCGCGTGCGCCGAGGAGCATTGTGCCTCGCTCGATGGGTTTGTCGCCCTTGACGGGCTGAGGCGGCCACAGTCGAAAAAAGAGGAAGACGAGTTTGTGCGCGCCTTTGTCAGCGGTGTCTCAAAAATATTTGCTGACAGCAATAACAATTTTCTCCAGCCGCTGCACTTGACGATGGACTATTGCGCCAAGTGCAACACGTGCTCTGAGTCCTGCCATATCTTTGCGTCGAGCAACGGCAACGAGGTCTACCGCCCGATCTTCCGGTCAGACATCTTGCGCAGGATCTGCAAAAAGCACCTGACAGCCTCGGGGAGGCTTCTTGGAGGCTTCGTCGGCGCCGACATCGACGTCAACTGGGAGAGCATCGCCCGCCTCGGCGAGCTTGCGTACCGCTGCAACCTCTGTCGCCGCTGCGCCCAGACTTGCCCGCTCGGGCTGGACAACGGCATGATAGCGCGCGAGATTCGCAAGGTCTTCAGTCAAGAGATGGGCATCGCGCCTACCCCGATTCACAGCAAGGGCTCGATGATCCAGCTAAAAACCGGCTCGAGCACCGGTCTTTCAAAGGGGGCGCTGCTTGATACCCTGGAGTTCATCGAGGAGGACACCGAAGAGAAGACGGGGCGCAAGATCAAGTTCCCCATTGACAAGAAGGGCGCCGACGTCCTGCTCGTGCACAATGCCGGCGAGTTCTTGTCATGGCCAGACAACCCCGCCGCCTTTGCCATCCTCTTTGACGAGGCCGGCGTCGACTGGACCTTGAGCTCAGACATGCTGGGCTACGATGGGGTCAACTACGGCGTTTGGTACGACGATGCCCAGGCAAGGAAAATCGCCCTCGGTCAGTTCGCTGCCGCCCGCAAACTTGGCGTGCGACGCATTGTCGTGGGCGAGTGCGGCCACGCCCACAAGGCCTCGGCTGTCAGCGCCGACCGCATGGCCTTTGCTGAGGACAAAGTGCCGGTAGAGAGCTGCATCCCCGTCCTCGCCGACTTGATGCAAAGCGGGCGCCTGAAGTTTGACCCGTCGAAGAACGACTTTCCCGTCACACTGCACGATCCCTGCAACATTGTTCGACAAATGGGCATTGTCGAGCCACAGCGCACGATCCTGCGGGCGATCTGCCCCCAGTTCAGGGAGATGGCGACGCCCGGAGTCGACAACTACTGTTGTGGCGGCGGCAGCGGTTTTGCTCTGATGAACTCATACAACTTCAGCGACTTTCGCAACAAGGTCAGCGCGCGCATGAAGTTCACGCAGATCATTAACGCCTTTGCTGATGAGTTTGAGAACCCAGACATAATAAAGTGCGTTTGCGCCCCCTGCTCAAACTGCAAAGGCACAATACGCGGCGTCTTTGAGTTTTTTGAGGCGACGGCACAGTACAACGTCCACTACAGCGGGTTGGTCGAGCTGATGGTCAACGCGTTGGCAAGCATGAGCCGTCCCTACCTGACTTTCGAGCCAGAGCTGTAAGCCTCTCGCCTGCTTCAGCTGCCGAGCAGTCCCGCGCTGCACGATACGCCCGAGCCTGAGCGACAAAGGCCTCTGCCCAGGCCGGCGAGGCCAATGCGTTCACGTGAGTGTAGCTCGCGACTATGCCCCGAAAGACGATGCCGTCTCGATCGTCTTGCACACCGGTTCCTCGTATGTTGTGATAAGCAAAGGCCAGGCTTGGGTCGCGCCATGAGACCTCAGAGTGATGAAACTCGTGGCCTTTGACAACGGTGCCGGCCTTGAGCCAGGGATGCTGTTCGGTTGCTCGGAGAAGCGTGTAGCCATGGGCTTGCCGGTGTTCTCGCATGTGCGTGTCGAGTGGCAAGGCGCCAGCCATGGCATAGCAGCGCTGTTGCCAGGTCAGGCTGCGACCAAGGTATACCAGCCCTCCGCATTCCGCGCAGATCGGCAGCCCCGCCTCGGCATGCCCACGCAAAGAGCCTCGAAAGGAGGCGTTGGCCTCAAGACGAGAAGCGTAGGACTCCGGAAAGCCACCGCCGATGTAAAGGGCGTCGAGGTCAGACGGAAGCCTGGCGTCGCGGAGGCTGTCAACAGTCAGCAGTTCGCCCCCCTGCGCTTCCAAGGCCTGAAGGTTTTCCGGGTAGTAGAAGCAGAACGCCTCGTCGCGCACAACTGCGATGCGCACGCGCTGCGTGCTGACACGCGGTCGTGCACCCAGCGCTAACGACGAGGCTGATGGGGGCGTCGCGGCAGGCGGCCGGGCTGTCACCGGGAGGTCCACGACGCCGTCTGCCAAGTCCAAAAGCGCCTCCAGGTCTACGGCAGCGGCAACGATGTCTGCGAGCGACTCCAGGATCTGCTCGCACTCGTTCGCCTCTGTGCTTGACAGCAGGCCAAGATGCCGGCTCGGGATTATCAACCGGTCGTTCACCGGCAGGGCGCCGATGACAGGAATCCCGCAGTAGCGCGCTACCGCCTCGCGCAGCAGCGATTCCTGGCGGGCGCTACGCACGCGGTTCAGGATCACCCCCGCGACACGCACTGCGGGGTCGAACAGCTGGCAGCCTAGAATCACGGCCGCAGCCGTCCTGGTCATTCGCGTGACATCGAGCACGAGGACGATAGGCGTGCGCGTGATCTTTGCAATCTCGGCAGAAGAGCTGCTGCCGTGGATGTCCAGGCCGTCATACAGCCCCATGGCACCCTCGATAATGCTCAAACGGGCATCCTGAGAGCTTGTGGCGACTACCTGGCAGATTTGATCAGGCGACATAAAGAAGCTGTCAAGATTGCGGCTTTGTCTTGCTGTCGCCACGCTGTGCCAGCCGGTGTCGATAAAGTCCGGGCCTTTTTTGTAGGCCTGCACCATATGGCCTTGACGCCGTAGCGCACGCAGAAGGCCGAGGGTCGTGACAGTCTTGCCGCTTGCGCCATGTGGGGCAGCAATCATGATGCGAGGATAGTGGCACCGCCCGAGCTCAGCCTGCCCATGCCCAGCCTGCCCATGCCCATGCCCAGCCTGTTCAGCCTGTTCAGCCCGCTCGGCCATTTGTGGCTCCTTTGTGCCGTATTAAGTGCCTTCGCCGGCGAAGAGAGGAGGCCGCAGGCGAAGGCACAGCGTCGAAACAACCGACTAGACGCAGCCGGTCGGCTTCATCAGGCCGGCTATCTTGCATGCGCCCTTGCCCGGCCCGCTCGGAAAGAGCTCGTAGATCTCGGATTGGGACTTGCCAGTGTCTTTGAGCATTTTGCGTACCATCGGAGCGACGTTGAACTCCTGGTAATAGTCGCGCAAATAGTTGATTATCTTCCAGTGCTCTTCCGTCAGCTCGATCTCTTCCAACTCTGCCAGCTTGTGGGCCACCTCCTCGTCCCATTGGGTCGCGTCGTCCAAAAAGCCGTCCTCGTCCAGCAACAGATGACGATCACCTACAACCAGCTCTGACATAACGTGCCTCCATTTCTTGTTCCCTTGTGTCATCTGCCCCTTTGTTGGGACAGACGAACATGACGTGCCGAAAAATGCGCCTCAGTGACTCGACCAAGCGGCTCATCGGCGCCATGAGCCGTGTCAATGCGCGTCGCCCTCATGGGCTCGCCGCACAGAAATGACGATCTTATAGAGAACCGACATGATGAGCATGCCCAAACCAAAGACTCCACAGACAACCATCAGCTCGTTGGCGCTCGGCAGGTACTCGACGACTCCTTCAAAAGAGTTCGGCACAAAACCGCCGAGGATCAGGCCGAGGCCTTTGTCCAGCCAGCAAGCAGCAAAAACCGCAAGCAGGGCAATAGGCAAGACCACAGGGTTGCGGCGCAGCTTGGGCACGAGCAGCAAGACGATGCCCAAGAAGGCGAGGACTGTTGCTGCCCACATGAAGAAGACGAGGTTGTCGTGCCCGTCCAGGCCCGCAAAGAGGTACAGCAGCGAGGCCTGATGGCCCGGGACACCGCTGTAGAAGGCTGTGAACACCTCGAGAATGAAGAAGAAGACATTGACTATGAATGCGTAGAGAACGATCTTTGCCAGGGCTTGAACAGCGGAGTTCTCGACTTTGAAGCTGCTCAGGCGTCGAAGGACTAGACAGATGATGATCAGCAAAGCAGGACCGGAGGCGAAGGCAGAGGAGAGAAACCGCGCGGCCATGATTGCTGTCAGCCAGTAATCCTTGCCGGGGATGCCCGCATAGAGAAACGCCGTCACCGTGTGGATGCTGATTGCCCAGGGTATCGAGACTATCGTGAGGACCCTGGTCCAGCGCGGCGGCGCAAAGCCCTTTTTCTCGGCGCCCAAGACCGTCCAGCCGATAACTATGTTCAGGAGCAAGTAGCCAGAGAGCACACAGATGTCCCAGAACATGATCGAGTGTGGTGTAGGGTAGAGCAGGACGTTCAGGACCCGTGTGGGCTGTCCGAGGTCGACGAAGACAAAAAGCACCGCCATCACGATTGAGGCCACGGCCAAGAACTCGCCCAGAATGACTATCTTGCCGAAGGTCTTGAAGTCATGCAGATAATAGGGAATCGCCACCATCACTCCTGAGGCGGCAACACCGACAAGAAAGGTGAACTGCGAGATATACAGTCCCCAAGTGACGTCTCTGCTCATGCCCGTCAGCCCGAGGCCATAGGTGAACTGGCGGACGTAGGCAAAGAAGCCGACTCCAACCAAGAACAGCAAAAAGGCCATCCACAGCCAGTAGCGCCAGGAGCCATGCAGAGCCTTCTCAAGCATCGGGCTCACCGCCTTCGACCAGATAATAGACACTCGGGCCAGTGCCCAAGCTGACTCGCCTGCGAATGGAGAAGCCCGTCTCCAGTGCCTTGCGGACATCTGATCCTGGGTCGTCCAAGTCTCCAAAGACAAAGCTGCCATTCGACTCTTCCACGCAATACGGCGCCAGGCCTTGCTTGAGACGCTCGACGCAGAAATTGCATTTTTCCACCACGCCCTTGGTGCGGGTGGGGTAGCCAGGGTCAACTTCCCCGATATAGGGACGCGGGTCGTAGAAATTCAGGCTGCGCGCGTTAAAGGGGCACCCCGTCATGCAGAAGCGGCAGCCAATGCATCGATGGTAGTCCATGTCTACGATGCCGTCGGGGCGTTGAAACGTGGCCTGCGTTGGGCAGACGCGCACGCAGACCGGATTCTCACAATGATTACAGAGCATAGGAAACTCAAGGTCTTTTATGCTCTTGTTCATATAGGTATTCTCTAAGTCGATAAAACTATGCTCAAAGCTTTCAGCCCAAATCCACTTGACTTCAGTTTTTGCGTCGTGGATGAGCGGGACGTTGTGTTTTTGGTGACAGGCTGCCTTGATGCGCCCGAAGTTGCCCTCGGCGTTCAGCTTGGCCACATCGATGACCAGGCCCCAGTGCCCTGCCTCCGCGGCCTCGTCGGCGACGACAGCGCTCTTGTCAGACAAAGCAACCTGCGTGCAGCCGACCAAAGCTCCCGTGCCGCCAAGGCCTGCCATGCCAGCAGCGAGGATCACTATTCCAGACGTGACAAAGTCTCTCCTCGCCATGCCGGTGTCACCTGGTCCCGATGTGCTGAGCTCTCGCATGCTCATTCACCTCCGATCGTCTGTGCGCCGTCATGGCAGTTCCAGCAAGAAGGCTCGACCGACATATACTCATGGCACGAGTCGCAGAATTCCTCTCGATTTGAGTGGCAGCTCAAACAGCTGTCATCCAAGCTCATCTCAAACATGCGGCCGTCGCTGCTCACGTAATGCGTCTTGCCTTCGCGCACCACCAGGTCGCGCCACGAGCCAAGCAGCTGCATATGCTCGCTGCTCATGATCTCTACTGGCTCCACGCAGGCTACGGCTCCCCCTTGGCCGCTCACTCGGCCTGCCGCCTGCTTGTCTACGGTTATCTCCGGCGCAGCAGTCGTCTTGCCCCAGTTGAGGAACAGGGGAGCTGTGACGATCGAAAGGAAGACCAGCAAAAAGGCGAGCACTCGTGCGCCTTTATACATCCGAGACCTCCTCTTGCGCCGAGTCGGCTGCGACCTGTTCGCGTCCGTTGTCCGCGTCGCCATCCAACCCAAGGCGGTCCGTGCAGCCCTCGCCATTGGCATTCTGCGAGATGCTGGTCTGAAGCGGCAGCTCGTCGAGCCGCAGGTCCAGCGTCCGCTTGGCCTCGCCGTCCAGCACAAGCGCGTTGCCCAGAAGCTCGTGGACGCCCATGACCTTGGTTCCAGGAACCCAGTAGTCCATCAGTGCCGGCATTGCCGCGCGGTCTATGGCGCAAATATTCGCCAATACGTTGACGCCATGGCAGTCACACACGTAGCGCACGGCGTTGGCGCGCGGGAAGCCTCCGCGCAGGCGCAGGTCCATGTCTTCGCCGGCGTTCAGCCCTGATCCGGAGCCGCAGCAAAACGTGCGCTCGCGTATGGTCTCTTCGGGCATCTCAAAAAAGTTGTTGCAGCAGTGTTTGAGGATGTAGCGCGGCTCCTCGAGAAGCCCCATTGCCCGCGAGGTGTTGCAGGAGTCGTGGAAGGTCACGCGCAGGTGGTCGTTGCGACTTTTGTCTAGCTTGATTTTATTGTGATAGATCAGATCGGCAGTGAACTCTGTGACATGCACCATCTTCGTCGAGGCGGCGTTCTCAAAACGCGTGCCGGTGATTGGCGAGACAGGCGTCTCGAGAAAGCCGGTCGGGCCGTTCCAGGTGTCCATGTACTGGTTGACGACGCGCCACATATGCCCGCACTCACCGCCCAACAGCCACTTCACGCCGAGTCGTTTGGCCTCGGCATAGAGTTTGGCATTGAGGCGCTTGGCCATCTCGTTTGAGGTGAAGAAGCCAAAATTGCCGCCTTCGGAGGCATAGGTGCTGAGCGTGTAGTCCACGCCGAGCTGGTC
>JAITHV010000048.1 GCA_031279835.1 Coriobacteriales bacterium | reverse complement strand
CATGCTGCCAAAATATGACAGGGAGATCCGACCCCTTTGTCACACTCACTGACCCCTTTGTCACACTTTATGACGTGATACGGCAGGAGTCTCAACGGTCTCGAGCAGACTGACTACCCTTTTTTTGTCTCAGGCTGCTGGGGCTTTTTCTCCACATGCACAGACTTGCCAACTGCTGCCTTCGTGTAGTCCGGCAACATGGAGAGGCTGTCTTTAGGGCATGCCCGCACGCACGTATAGCACTGCACGCAGGCAAAAGGGTCGATGGCCCAGGTCCCTGCCGGCTTGTCCACGACGAGGGCGTCTGCGGGGCACTTTTTGACACAGATGCCGCAGAGGATGCACAACGCGATGTCGTTCACGACATGCCCTTTGGTCATCGGGGCGAAGCTTGGCGCCTCAGTCGGATACCGCCTCGTGGCCGGCTTGCTGAACAGGTTGCGCATCGACATCCGCGCGAGATGAAACGATCCCATGAGTGTTTCTCCTTATCAGGCCTCATCAGCGCTCAGTGCAGCTGATGCAGGGGTCGATGGTCAAGACGTTGAGCGGCACGTCGGCCAGGTCGCAGCCTTGCAGCGTCGCTACCATGCCTGCGACGTTTTGCGACGTGGGCGTGCGTATGCGAAAGCGGTCGAGGAACTTGGTGCCGTTGCCCCTCGTGTAGTAATAGCACTCACCACGCGGCTGCTCTAGGCGCGTGGCAGCACAGGATCCTGCCATAGGCGCCCCCTTCACCGGCACCGCAATAGGCGTGTCGGGGATCTTGTCAACCAGTTCTTTTACTATGTCGATAGACTGCAGCACCTCAAGCGCGCGCACCTCGCAGCGCGCGTAGCCGTCGCCGCGCGTCGAGACAATCGGCTCGAAGCCTGCCAGCGCGCCGTAGGCGCCGTAGCCGTATGAGCGGATGTCTTCGGAGATGCCAGACGCACGGGCAAAGGGGCCGACGACGCACAGATCCACCGCGTCCTTCTTTGAGAGGCAGCCTACCCCGCCGAGGCGGTTTTCGACCGATCGGTCGTACAAGAAGGTGTTGAGCAGCTCGCTGTACTCAGGACGCAGGCCGTCGAGCACGACGACGATGCCACGCAGGTCCTCGTCGGCAATGTCTTGGTTCACGCCGCCGACGTTGCAGGCCGAGAGGATGACGCGCCCGCCAGTGGTGCGCTCGAAGATGTCGAGCACGCGCTCGCGCAAGCGCCAGCACTGCATGAAGAGGTTCTCAAAGCCGAAGCCGTCGGCGAGCAGCCCGAGCCACAGCAGGTGGCTGTGCACGCGCGAGAGCTCATGCCATATGACCCGCAGGAACTCGGCGCGGCGAGGGACCTCGACGCCCATGAGCGCCTCGACGGTCTGCGCGTAGCCGAGGCTGTGCCCGAAGCTGCAGATGCCGCATATGCGCTCAGTGATGTTGACGTAGGTCTGGTAGTCGCGCTTCTCGACCAGTTTCTCAAGGCCACGGTGGATAAACCCAACCTGCGGGACGGCCTCGACGACTTTCTCGTCCTCAATCACGAGGTCGAGGTGGATTGGCTCAGGCAGCACGGGGTGCTGCGGGCCAAAGGGGATTACCGTGCGGTTTGCCATGTCAGGCCTCCTCGCTCGTGGTTGGCCGTGCCTCAGCAAGCGCGTTGACAGCCTGGGCTGAGGCCGGGTTCATGGGCGTCGGCACGCTCACTGCATAAAACGCGCCGCCGAAGTCGATGGCGATTCCTGCGAACGTGACGCCATACAAGTCGTGCGTCTCGTTCTCAAAGAAGAACGAGTTGAGGTACAGGTCGCTGACGCTTGGCATGGTCGCGCCGTTCGGCACGGTCATGCGCAGGTTCTCGAACGGCTCACCGTCAGAGAACGTGTAGATGAGCTCGACCCCCTCAGGGACAGTAGAACCGCAAATGTTGACAAAGCGCCAACCGCGCTTGTGATATGCCTCAGCGCGGGCGCGCATCTGCTCGGGCTCGATGTCGATAAAGACCTGGGGATCCATTCATGCCTCCTGTGTGCCGGTTGCTGTCGGGGACTCGCGAGACTGGCAGGCCTCTAAGGCCTCGCCGCCATGGGATGCCGGTGACTCTAAGGCCTCGCCGCCAGTTGCTGCCGGTGACTCGCAGGCTGCCAGGACCTCAAGCGCCTCGCGGGTGCTGGCCGCAGCAGCGGCGCGCACCGTCTCGCCTCCTACGAGCTTGTCCGCTGCCGTTACGCTCCGAGGCAGCGCCACAGGCTGCAGCGTCCCTGCGGCGAGGGCCTTGCGCCGGTCCTCAAGCACGCCGAGCCCGGTTACCACCGCGTCGATAATGGCCTCAGGGCGCACCGCGCAGCCGGGCGCATAGACGTCCACCGGTATGGCCGCGTCAATGCCGCCGAGCGTGTTGTAGCAGTCGCGGAAGATGCCGCCCGAACAGGCGCATACCCCACAGGCGATCACCACCTTTGGCTCGAGCATCTGGCTGTAGATCTGCTGGACCACGCCGATGTTGCGCTCATTGACGCTCCCCGTCACGAGGAAGATGTCGGCATGCTTGGGGTTTCCGGTGTTGATAATGCCGAAGCGCTCGACGTCGAACAGCGGCGTGAGGCATGCGAGCACCTCGATGTCGCAGCCGTTGCAGCTTGACGCGTCGTAGTGTATAAGCCAGGGCGACCGTATCGTTGAAGACATATAAGGAACCTCCTACAAAAACGAGAGGACGAGGATGTTTGCCAGGCACAGCACAAGCGTGACCGCCCAGGACCACTTGAACATCGACTGCCACTTGACGCGCGCGAAGTTGTTGTCGATGAGGACTTCGAAAAAGTAGACCGCAAGGACGGCCGCGAGGGCGACCGGCACAGCGATCCAACTGCTCCAGACGACGAACAAGGCGACCCAGCCGAGGAACAATACGTTCTCGTACCAGTGCATGACCTCGACAAGGGCAAGGGTGCGCCCGCTCATCTCAGTCGTGATGCCCTTGACGAGCTCTTGGTGCGCGTGGTGCGAGTAGCTCAGGTCAAACGGCGACTTGCGCAGCTTGATGGTGAGGATAAACAGAAGCGCGCAGAACACGAGCGGCAGCTGCGCGATGACGGGCACCTCGCGCGCGAGTGCCACGCTCACGTCAAACGAGCCTGTGGCGATGAAGAACGAGACGGCAAAGAGGATGACCATCGGCTCGTAGCTCGCCACCTGGATGATCTCGCGCTCGGCGCCGATCTCGGCGAAAGGCGAACGCGTGGAGTAGGCGGCGACGACGAAGAACAGGGTGGAGAGCGTCAGGACGAAGACGACTAGGAGCAGGCTGCCGCCCGCAAAGAAGAAGGCGCCGGCAAGCAGGGAGAACAACAGGGCGAGCAGGACGTAAAACCCTTGAAAGCTGTTCACCGGCCGCACATCTTTAGCAAGCAGCTTGCGCACGTCGTGCAGCGGCTGCAGCAACGGCGGCCCTACGCGGCCTTGCATGCGCGCAGAGACGATGCGGTCAGCGCCCGAGAGCAGGCAGCCCAGCACCGGGGCGAGGACGCCGAACCCGACAAGGGCAGCAGCAAACGACAACAGGCTCACAGCACACCTCCCCAACTCAGAACGGCAAGCACGAGCCCTGCGGCCATGACCACAATCGTCACGAGATTGGCGATTGAGAGCAGCACGGACTCGCCGAACCACGACTCGAGGTACCAGTTGCGCTGCGTCGCCTGCGACTCCTGCGAGAGCGCGTTGCGAAAGCTCCGCTTCTCGAAGTCAAGTCCGACCCCCGAGAGGTAGATGCTCTCCGGCCCGGCTTCAGGGGTCATGGCGCCGCCAGCAGGCGCAGAGGCGCTCGACTGACTGTCGCCGACAGCACGCGCCCTGCTCCCCCGGCGGGAGACCTGCACGACGAAGGCCACGAGAAGCGCCGTCACTAGCAACGCCATGATGACAAGGTTGTCAAAGGCGATGGCAGGCTGGACGGCGTTCCAAAAAGGATGGGTGCCACCCAACGTGACGGCGCCCACATCGGCGAGGTAGGGCATGACCACAAGCTCTGACACGAGGGGAAACCCCATGCTCAGGCCGATCACGAGCGCCGCCATCAAGGCGAGCATGGACCACTCGAAGCGGTGCACGCCTTTCTCCACGTTTGTGCCGGCATGGGCGATCGCCAAGGTCTTCCCGAGCCACTTTGCCCAGAACATGAACGTGAACGCGGAGCCAAAGGCGAGCATGACCATTAGTGCAATATTATACGACTCGACTATCGACACGATTGTCGCCCACTTGCTGACGAGCATGCCAAACGGAGCGATGAACATGCAGAGCATGCCGAGCGCCATGAGCAGTGCGAGGCGTGGCATGCGCTCGAAGATGGCGTCCATGTCTTCGATGTCGCGACTTCCGATGTGATGCTCGGCTGTGCCCACGCAGCAAAACAGGAGCGACTTGGCCGCCGCATGAAAGACGAGCAGGAAGACGGCCGCCCAAACCGCCTCGGGGGTGCCGATGCCAGCACAGGCGACAATGAGCCCGAGGTTGGCGACGGTCGAGTAGGCAAGCACGCGCTTGGCGTTGCTCTGCGAAACAGCGATCGCTGAGCAGAACAGGAAGGTCAGCCCGCCAACGAGCACGACGAGCGAGCCGTTGACGTTCCAGCCTAGGCAAGGCGCGAGCTTTATGAGCAAGAACACCCCTGCCTTGACCATCGTCGAGGAGTGGAGCAGGGCGCTCGTGGGCGTTGGCGCCACCATGGCGCCGAGGAGCCAGCTTTGGAAGGGCATCTGCGCGGCCTTGGTGAAGGCGGCGACTGCAAGCAGCATGATGGGGAGCATCAAGTAGCCGAAGTACCCGGCACCAAAAAAGCCGGTGCCGGTGGCGCTCCCAAGCAAGACAAGCTGGTCAAGCTCCATGAGCGGCTGGGGGGCCGTGCCGAGGAGGATGAGCGCGACGGCAAAGGCAAGGCCGCCTGCGAGGTTCATCATGATCTGGCGAAACGAGTTGGCTACGGCCTCGTCGGTGCGCGTGTAGCCGATGAGGGCAAACGAGCACACAGTCGTCAGCTCCCAGCCGCACAGCAGCCATGCAAGGACGTTCGAGAAGACGATAACGAACATGGCGGAGAGGAACACGAACATGAGCGCGAAGAAGACCGGACGGCGGTCAGGCCGGCCCTGCTCGTCTTCATGCTTCTGGAAGTCGCGCATGTAGCTGAGCGCGTAGATGCAGATGCCGCCGCCGATGACGGCGACAACCAGCGCCATGACGACCGAAAGGTTGTCCACGTAGAAGTCAGAGGCT
Source organism: Coriobacteriales bacterium (assembly GCA_031279835.1). Taxonomy (GTDB): domain Bacteria; phylum Actinomycetota; class Coriobacteriia; order Coriobacteriales; family UBA8131; genus JAITHV01. Next base: position 13,409 of record JAITHV010000048.1, on the reverse strand, counting down.
GCCGTGAGACCATGCGCGACGAAGAACTCATAATAAACGAGGAGGCCGGCCTGGGCGACAGCCATGAGAACGGCGGCTGGCCGCTTGTGGAGCACGCCCTTCACGACGACGTAGGCACAGCAGGCCAGGCTGACGGCTAGCATCACATAACTGATGTACTCGTCGAGATGCGGCAGCGGCAGCTTGAAAAAAGCCGGCTGCTCGAACAGGCTGCCAGCGGCCAGAACGACCGCGCCAGCCATTACGGCCAGCACCGAGCCGACCACGACCACTGAGCGCGCCCGCTCATTGCGCAGCAACAACAGCACTGCCGCTGCGACGATCGGAAACACAATAAGAAAACCGATCGTTTCCATGTGCTCCTCCTACTCTCTACCGATTGACCCGCACTGGCCCATTGCCAGGAATGCCGCGCAGGCCGACTTGACGCCAGCGGCACCATGCCGACGCTCTGGCCATGTGGCCAGTATAAGCCTTGCAGCAACGTTCCTGTGAGCCCCCAGATGAAGCTGTCGATACAAACGTCCATGTATGTGCCAGACTGTTTGCTTGTGGCAGCATCACGAAAGATAGCAGAAATCTCCTGGCCTTCAACAAGACGGGGAACAATTGTGCAAATACGCCCGTCCAACGGCGCCGGCTACGAAAGCGGAAGGACCTGCGCGAGAAAACGCCCCGTATGGCTTGTGACGACGCGCGCCACTTCCTCGGGAGTGCCGCAGGCAATGACCTCGCCGCCCCGGTCGCCACCCTCAGGGCCAAGGTCTATGAGATAGTCGGCTGACTTTATGATGTCGAGGTTGTGCTCGATGACGAGCACCGTGTTGCCGCGGTCCACCAGGCGCTGTAGCACCTCGAGCAGCTGCCGCACGTCGTCGAAGTGCAGGCCGGTGGTCGGCTCGTCGAGTATGTAGAAGGTCTTGCCCGTCTGCTTGCGCTGGAGCTCGCTTGCCAGCTTGACACGCTGCGCCTCGCCGCCGCTCAAGGTGGTGGCGGGCTGGCCGAGCTTGATGTAGCCCAGCCCCACGTCGTGCAGGGTCTGGAGCTTGCGGGCGAGCTGCGGGATGTTCTCAAAAAAGCCCAGCGCCTCCTCGACGCTCATGTTGAGCAGGTCGCTCACGTTCTTGCCCCGGTAGGCAACCTGGAGCGTCTCGCGGTTGTAGCGCGCGCCGTGGCAGACCTCGCAGGGCACGTAGATGTCGGGCAGGAAGTGCATCTCGATCTTTATCTGCCCGTCGCCCTTGCAGGCCTCGCAACGTCCGCCAGACACGTTGAACGAGAAGCGTCCTGGCGCATAGCCCCGCACGCGCGACTCAGGCATGGAGGAGAACAACGAGCGGATGTCGTCCCAAAGCCCCACGTACGTGGCAGGGTTGGAGCGCGGCGTGCGCCCGATAGGCGACTGGTCGATGTCGATGACCTTGTCGATGCGCTCGATGCCTTCGAGCTTGCGATAGCTTCCTACCCGCTTGTGGGAGTGATGGACGCGGTTGGTGAGCGCGGGGGCAAGCGTGTCGGTCACGAGCGAGGACTTCCCCGAGCCGCTGACGCCCGTGATGACTGTCAAGGTGCCAAACGGTATGGCCACGTCGATGTCTTTGAGGTTGTTCTCCGACACCCCGCTTATCGTGAGGCTTCCGAGGCCTGGCACACGGCGCTCAGCGGGCAGCGGCACGACGCACCTGCCGCTCAGGTAGTCGGCAGTGAGGGAGTCGGGCGACTTGAGCACGTCGTCGAGGCTGCCTTCGGCAACGATACGCCCGCCCATCTCCCCCGCCCCCGGGCCGATGTCGATAATGTGGTCAGCGCTTCGTATGGTCTCCTCGTCGTGCTCTACGACGATGACAGTGTTGCCCAGGTCGCGCAGACGCTCCAGCGTGGCGATAAGGCGCTCGTTGTCGCGCTGGTGCAGGCCGATGGACGGCTCGTCAAGTATGTAGAGCACCCCCATGAGCCCTGCGCCTATCTGGGTGGCGAGGCGGATGCGCTGCGCCTCTCCCCCGCTGAGCGACGCCGTGGCGCGCTCGAGCGTGAGGTAGTCGAGCCCTACGTCTACGAGGAAGCGCAGGCGCTCGAGGATCTCTTTGATTATGCGGCTGCCGATTTGCCGCTCGCGCTCGTCGAGGCAGCCTTCCAGCTGCTCAAAAAACTCGAGGCTGCGCCGCGCGGAGAGCTGCGTGACCTCGTAGATGTTGCGCCCCCCGACCGTCACGGCAAGTATCCCCGGCTTGAGGCGCGCGCCGTTGCAGGCCTTGCAGGGGGTGATGGCCAAGAACTCCTCGAGCTTTTGGCGCGACATCTCGCTTTGCGTGTCACGGTAGCGCTGCATGGTGAACTCGAGCAGTCCCTCCCACTTGATGGACCAGTGGGTGTCGCGGCCGTCGCGTGTCACGTAGTCGATGCGCACCTTGGTGTCGCCCAGGCCGTTGAGGAAGGCGTCGCGCACGTCAGGCGCGTACTCTTCCCAGGGCACCGTGGTGCTGACCCCTAAGTGCCGCGCGACGGCAGAGAGTATCTGCGGGAGGTAGTTGGACGTGCTCGACACGACGGCATAGGCCCCGTCGGCGAGCGAGAGCGAGGGGTCGGGAATGACGAGCGAGGGGTCCACCTCGTTTTTGTAACCGAGCCCCAGACATTCCGGACAGGCGCCGTACGGGGCGTTGAACGAGAAGTCGCGCGGCTCGAGCTCGTCGAGCGAGTGGCCGTGCTGCGGGCAGGCCAAGGCGAGGGAGAAGGACTCCTCGCGCGCCGGGCCGGCAAGCCCGCCCTGTGCGCCCGCTGCAGTGGCGCCGGCCGCAGAGCTCGCGGCGGCGGCTTGGGGCGCCGTCGGCGTTGAGGGCGCCCCCGCCTCTTGGGGCGCCTCTGACGCCCCTTGCTCGTCCACGAGCCTCACGACGACGCTGCCCTCTGCCAGTCGCGTCGCCGTCTCGACCGCCTCGCTCAGGCGCGCGGTCGCCTCTGCCTTGAGCACGATGCGGTCGACGACGACGTCAATATTGTGCTTGTACTTCTTGTCGAGCACAATGTCGTCTGCAAGCCTGAGCACCTCTCCGTCCACGCGCACGCGCGCGAAGCCTTCCTTGCGCAGGTCTTCGAGCAGCTTGCTGTGCTCGCCCTTGCGTCCGCTGACGATGGGGGCCAACACCAGCGCGCGCTTGCCGTCTGCCACTGCCAGGATCTTGTCCACCACCTGGTCAGTCGTCTGCCGCTTGATCTCGCGGCCGCACTCCGGGCAGTGGGGCACGCCGACGCGCGCGAACAGCAGGCGGAGGTAGTCGTAAATCTCAGTGACCGTGCCGACCGTTGAGCGCGGGTTTTTTGAAGTCGTCTTTTGGTCGATCGACACGGCGGGAGAAAGCCCGTCGATGGAGTCGAGGTCGGGCTTGTCCATCTGCCCGAGGAACTGCCGGGCATAGGCAGACAACGACTCGACGTAGCGGCGCTGTCCTTCTGCATAAATGGTGTCGAAGGCCAGAGACGACTTTCCCGAGCCAGAAAGCCCCGTGATGACCACGAGCTTGTCGCGTGGAATCGAGACATCGATGTTCTTGAGGTTATGCTCGCGGGCACCGCGTATTTGGATGCAGTCGTGCATGGGAGCTCCTTGTATGACGGCGCGGCAGTTTGCCCGCACGGCTAGACACAAACTGCTATTGTACCGCAAGCCTGACAGGCCACTGGCACGGGCCGGCCCAGACACGTCATCCGCTTTGTAACGCATGGGCTCTTGAGAGACGCGCTATGACGCAGTGCGCGGTGACGCTATGCGCCCGCCTGCGTGCCTGGGCGCAAGGCCTCTGAGACGCGGTCGAGGATAAGCCCGGCAAGCGCGCGCTTCGAGCAGCGCGGCAGCTGCTCGCAGGCGGACTCGCTCACAAGCATGGCTTCGTTGTCTGCGCTTGCGAACCCGATGCCCGGCGCCGACACGTCGTTGGCGACGATGAGGTCGGCGCTTTTTGCGACGAGCTTCGCCCTTGCGGCCGCCTCGAGGCCTTCGGTCTCTGCGGCAAAACCGACGACGTAGCGGCCGTCTTTGTGCGCCGCGAGCGTTGCCAGTATGTCTGGGTTGGGCACGAGCCGAAGCGAGAAGCCGTCAGTGGCGCTCACATCCCTGCCCTTTTTGATTTTATGGGATGACTGCTCGGCAGGCCGAAAGTCGGCGACTGCTGCTGTGAAGACGGCCGCGTCGCTCGACGCGAAGGCGTCTTGGGCAGCCTCAAGCATCTCACATGCGGTGGTCACGCGCACGACGCGCACGCCAAACGGGTCAGGCAGCGTGACGGGGCCGCTCACTAGTGTCACCTCTGCTCCGCGGCGCGCCGCCTCCTCGGCGATTGAGAAGCCCATGCGGCCACTTGAGGGCGCCGACAAGAAGCGCACCGGGTCGAGGAACTCACGGGTGGGCCCTGCGGTCACAAGCAGGCGCCTGTCGCGCAAGTCGCTTGTGCGTCTCAGCTCCGCAAGCACTTCAGCGACGATGGCGTCCACCTCGGCCAGGCGGCCTTCTCCCACATCCCCGCAGGCGAGGTAGCCGCTTTGAGGCTCTACCACGCGCGCGCCGCGCATGCGCAGGCGTGCAAGCGACTCCTGAGTCGCCGCGTCCCTCCACATATGGACGTTCATGGCGGGAGCGATCACGAGCGTCGCCTCGGTTGCAAGCGCGGTGGCCGTGAGGAGGTCGTCGGCTATCCCCTGTGCCAGCTTGTTGAGCACGTTCGCGGTGCAGGGCACAACGCAAAACACCTGCGCCTCTTCGGCGAGCGAGATGTGATGCACCGGTGCCCCCGGCTCGTCAAAAAGACCGACCGCCACCTCCTCGCGCGTGAGTGCCTTGAACGTGGTGGCGGTCACAAAGCGCGTCGCGTTGTGTGTCATGACGACCTTCACGCGCACGTCTGCCCTCATGAGCGCGCGCACCGCCTCGCAGGCCTTGTAGGCGGCGATGCCGCCCGTCACGCCAAGCAGCACAATGGGCCTGCCGGTGCTCGTGCAACCAGCAGGCCCATCCGTCGACGACGGCAACAGCGAGGGGCTTGTCAGCATCAGCTGCGCGAATACGTCAGCTTGGCTATCGGGGACTCCCATACCGAGACCTCAACCAACTCGAGCCTCGGCGGCAACAGCGCCTCAAGCTGCTCATAGATGATGCGCGCGAGGTTTTCTGCCGTGGCATTGATGGCGTCAAACGGGGGCACCTCGTTGAGGAACTTGTGGTCGTAGGCCTCCAGTATGCACGTGAGGTCTTCTTTGAGGTCTTTGAAGTCATAGACAATACCGATGCTGTCGAGGTCTATGCCGCGCACGCTGACCTCAACGTCCCAAGTATGCCCGTGGACGTTTTTGCATTGACCGGGATACCCGATAAGCGCATGGGCCGCGTCAAAGTGCTCCTTTATAGTAAGAATGTACATTGGCGTGCCTTTCGTCATGTCAGTGTCATTTCGTCCATTTGAACCCACATTCTTTTTCGTTGCCTGCTCTGGTCTAGACAATTGTAGCGCTTCGACAGGCAAGTTGCCTTGACCTTCCGTGACTTCCGATGCATCCGGGGCTTCCGAGGCATCCGTGGCTTCCGGGACAGGCCTCGGCGCGTCGCCCCCGGCTCGGGCGGAGAGCCTGTCTGCGTCGCGGGGGGCGCCTCGTGCGCGCTCCCAGTCTTCGATCCCCGTTGCGTGCGGGTCGTCGATGCGCAACACCCTCTGGGGAACCGCCTCGTTGAGCCGCGCCATGAAGGTCTGCGCGTCGTCGATGGGAGGCAGGTCGTCTAGAACGATGGGCAAGGGCTCTTGGCGGGCGCGCGGCGTCGCGGGAGCCGGAGCAGAAGCCGGAGCCGGAGCGGGAGCAGGATCAGGAGCCTGAGCGGGAGCAGGCGTCGCCGCAGGACTAGGCGCGGATGCCGGCACAGGCGCGGGCGCTGAAGCGGGCGCGGGCGCTTGTGCTGGCACCGACGCTGACGCAGGCGCGAGCACTTGCTCTTGCTCTGGTGTGGAGGCGGGCGCTGGTGTGGGCGCTGGCGTCACATCGAGAGGAAGCTGGGGCTGGGGCTCTCGCTTGGGAGGCATGGCGCGCTGGCTGGACGGCAGGTAGGGGACCACAAAATTGCCGACCGGCGCGCGCTTGTCCATAGCCTCGTTTGCGAGCGCGTCTGCAGCGGTGTTGGACGCGCGCGGCACATGCTTTACCGTGAAGGCGTCAAAGTACTTGAGCAGGTTGCTCGCTTCTTCGTGCAACGGGCGTATGCCTGCGTTCTTGACCTTGTAGTCCCCACGCAGCTGTCTGATGACCAGCTCGCTGTCTGCGAATATGTCGATCGTGCGCGCGCCAAGCTCGATGGCGTTACGCATGCCCCAGATGAGCGCTTGATACTCGGCCTGGTTGTTTGTCGTCATGCCAATATACGCGCCGCCTTGGTAGGAAGGCCCAGCCGAGGACCCACCAGCGGCAGTGAGTGCGAAGCCTATGCCGCTCGCGCCAGGGTTGCCGCGGCTGCCTCCGTCAGTGTGGAGGCGCACATGCCCGATTCCTCCCGCATGACCTGCCGCCTCCTGCCCAGAGGGCATCAGGCTGTCTTTGTCGTGTCCGTTCCTTGCAGGTGTCTGCACTGTAGCTTCCTCTTCGCTTTCTCATAGCCTGCTGACGTTGTGCGCGCCGCCGCGCAGACCTGCCGCCCACTGGGCCGCATCGTCGCTCGTGACAAGCAAGCGGTGGCAATGCGGGCATTCAGAAATCGGCTCGCCATGCTTGAGCCTGAGCATCTGGCCCTCGTTGAAGGCAACATGGCACGCGCTGCAATGCCCGTTCTCGATGTACGCGGCCCCCGACCCGCCTTTTGACGCCACTGCCTTGTCATAGCGTGACTGGATAAAAGCAGGCAGCCTCTCGTATGCCAGTCCGCGCAGTCGCGACTCGCGTCCTATAGCCTCTTGCAGTGCTCCGCCCTGTGCCTTGAAGCTCTCGGTCAAGGCGTCTTCCTGCTTCGCCAAACGGTCAAGCGCGCTGTCTGCCTCTGCGGCCACTGCCGCGATCTTGTCGAGCTTTTCCAGGAGCTGCAAGAGCTCGGACTCGAGCCCTTCGACTGCCTTGCTCTGAATGTTGTATTCATGTGACAGTGCAGTAGCTTGCTTGTAGTCACCGGTCGTGTCGATGGCTGCCTGTATGTCGGCCATGTGCGCTTTGAGTGTTGACTCGCGCTCTTGGAGCTTCCGTGTGCCTTCGTCGCACTCGTCGCGCAGTGCGGCCAGGCGCCCAAGCTTCTCCTTGACCTCTCGGTGCTTTGCGCGCACTTCGAGTATCTTGGAGCGCTGCGGCAGCTCCTCTAGCTGTTTTTTGAGCTGGAGCACCCTGAAGTCCGTCTCTTGAAGCGCGAGCAAGAGCTGTGCGTCGCTCAGTCCGGCTAGAGCCCCCGAGGCGTTGCGCATGCCGCCGCGCCCGGTTGAGGCGGAGTCTCCTGTATGACCATGGGTATCAGCAGCGTCTTTCATGCGACTATCATACCATGCATGCGGGGCTCGCTGGCTGTGGGGCAAAAGAGGGCTGCCACCAGGTCACGAGAGGCTCAATCACCTTTATGCGATCGTGCGGCACCCCTGCCGCGAGGAGGCACTCCTGCAGGTAAAAGCGATACGGCAGCTCTGAGCGGTCGTGGCCTAGCTCGATGAGCGCCACGCCATGAGCGGCAAGCTCGAGCGCCTCATGGTAGCGCACCTCGCCGGTGACGTAGCAGTCGGCGCCTGAGTCGACCACGCGGCCGACCAGCTCGCCGCCGCCGCCTGAGCACGCCGCCAGCAGGCGTATCGTGGCCGTAGGGCTTCCCCACACCTTTGCGACGGCGCCGAAGGACGCGTGGTAGCGTGCGACGAGCTCGCCGAGGCTAGCGGGGCGTGCCGCCTCGCCTGCGCGGGCGCGCGGCACGCCGAGCTGCCCAAGGGCGGCCTGTGTCGCTGCCCCCTGCTGGCTCACGGCCGCGTCGACGTCCGCTGGTTCGGCAGGCTTTGGCTCCAATTGAGCGGTCAGCGCGCCACAGGGCACGAGCGGCGCGTGATAGGCATAGCCGACCGAGTCGAGCAGCATCCCTGCAGCGCGCGGGGCGCAGTCGAGGTTCGTATGCATTGAGATAAGCGCCACGCCTTTCTCCGCAGCCCGAAACACCGCGTCGCCGCCCGAGCAGGCCGGCGACCCTTCGCGCAAGATCAGGCTCGGGAGGTTCCAGTACGCCGGATGGTGGGTGACGAGCACGTTGCAGCCGTTGGCGGCAGCGGCCTCGATGGCGCCGACGGTTGCGTCGAGGGCGACGGCGATGGTCCCTGCCTCAGCGCCCGGGTCGCCGACGAGCAGCCCGACTCGGTCTCCTTCAAGCGCGTCGCTCGCGGGAAACGCCGCAAACAGCAGTTGCTCGAGTTCGCGCACGCTGAGCGCTGCTGCCGAGCCTGCGGGGGCTGGCGGGGCTGCCGAGTCTGCCGAGGCTGCAGGTGCTGGCTCCCCCTGGCTGTGTGAGCTGGTCATGCCGTTCTCCTTGTTCATGTCGCGCATACGAGCGCAATGCCCGAGCGGTCTCTCATTATAACAAGGCGTCACTCGTCCAAGACCGCCTCGTGTGCGTTGCCCTGTTTCTAGCGGAAAAAATGCCGTACCATAGTCACATGAACGCGTCGCGACGAACAACGTGTGTTTTGCTGCTGGTATGCATATGCCTCGCCTTATGGCCGACGCCGGCCGCCCTGGCGGCCACTGCTGCGAAAAACGACGACGCTCACTTTGACACACGCTCAGACGTTCGCTCCGACTTGCGCTTGGCCGCAAGCGCTGACACAAGCACCACCGCCCTTGACAGCCTCACGGTGCTCTACGTCCCCGGCCTTCAATGGCACCACGTCAACAGCGCGGACATGCCGGCCCTGTTCTCCCTCGCTCAGCGCTCCGGCGTCGGAAACCTTGCCGTCGTCAACACAGCGCCTGAGGTCCTCTTCGACCACGTGGCCACTGTCACGAGCCTGACGCTCGAGGGCGCGCTGGGCGACGAGTCGCAGGCCGCCCGTATAGACGAGCAGATCGCGCAGCACCTCGACGCCCTGCCAGCAGGCGCCGCCCTCTTGCTCGTCGGAACCCTTACGGCCGACAGCCTGCAGGCTTCCGGCACAGCCGAGGCCGAGCGTTATTATCCCCTCTTGCCTCTTATCGTCTTGGGCGGCGGGATACAGGCCGGCTGCCTCACGTCAAGCTCAACTCAGCGCGTCGGACTGGTGGCAGGCTCTGACCTCCAGGAGTTTGCCGAGGCCATCGGGGGCGCCCGCACAACCGAGGGCGCGCCTGCAAACACAGACACGGCGCCAGGGGCGCACAAGGGGGCGGCGGCGCTCGACAGCCACCCTGCCCCCTGGCTCTTAGGCGCCGGGGATGCCGACGGGCTTTTGGCCTTTCTCCAACACAACATCGACGTCTGCGAGTCTGTGCACGCCACTAAAGAAGTAATGGACTTGTTTTTTCTCTGCATGTTCATACTGGTCTTTGCCTTCGCGTTCGTCTTGCTTCTTTTGGAGATAAACGTCCCGCCAAAAAGGACCCGGCTGCTCGTGCCGGCAAGCCGCATCCTGCTGCTCGTCGCACTCAGCTACCCCGTCTCGACCTTCCTGATGTTCCTCGTCCCTCCACCTCTGTACCCGGTCACCGACACGCCGGCAGGCATGGTGGCAACCTGTGCCGCCTGGATGGTCGTGGTGTTCTTCTCCTCGCTGCTCATCGGGGCACGCAAGCACTGGGTGTACGCCTTGTTCTTCCTCTACCTGCTCACCTTTGCCTGCGTGCTTGGCGACCTGCTCACGGGCGGCCCGCTCAGCCTGACCGGTTACCTCAACTACCAGGTAGACCAGGGGGTGCGCTATTACGGGATCGGCAACGAAGGGTCTGCCCTGCTGTTTGGGTCATGGGTGACATTCTCGGGGCATCTGGCCAACCGCTTCCCGAAGCTGCGCTTCATCCCTGCCTTCCGACGCTGGGGCTTTTTGGCAGCATCGTTGGTCATAGTCACCATCTGTGCCTTGCCTATGCTGGGCGCGAGCTTCGGCGTGCTGATCTGGGGCACGATGGGCGTGCTCGTGGCATGGTGGCTGCTTAACGAGCGCCGCATCAAGCTGCGCTATCTCTTTGCGGTCCTTCTCTTCACGTGCGCGCTCGCGGTCGGGATCCTCTACGCCGACGTGACGCTCAACCCAAACACGCACATGGACCACCTCGGCCCCTCGCTTGCCTCGGGGATTGTGCCGTTGGCAACCGAGCTGTTCAGGGACGTGCTCGCCTATTCATGGGTCACGATCACCTACTCACCTGTGCTCACCGTTGCGTTTATCCTGCTTCTGCTCTGGCTGCTCGTGCTCGCGGCGGTCAAGCCGGGGACCTACACGGAGTTCTGGGCAAAGAACCGCGGGTTGCGTGCCGCTTTTGCCGCCGGGCTCGTCATCGTTCTCATCATGGGCGCCATTGAGGACTCGGGAATCTTTATGCCGTCTATCTATCTTGCGTTTTTGCTAGCTAGTCTTATCTGGGTGATCTGCGACATGCATACCTGGCGCTCGAACTATACGATGCAGTCGGGCACGCACGTCACGGGACGCGAACTGCTCCGCATGGCCCTCGAGCTTGAGACCTACCGCACCCACACCATCCCGGCCGAGGCGGTGCCCGACGCCTTGTCTGCGCCCTTATCTCCTCCTGCCGACACGCCCGACGGCGCAAGCACTGACGAGGCTGCGGAGAAGGACGCATGATGCGGGTAGCGGCGCTTATCCCTGCCTTCGACGAGGCCGACCGCATCGTCCAGACGGTGGCAGCAGCCTATGCCTTGCCAGGCGTCGTGGCCGTTGTGGTGGTAGACGACTGCTCGCGTGACGACACGGCGTCGCGGGCACGCGAGACCGGCGCTTTGACCGAGAGCCTCTTGTCGAGGACCGGCAAGGGCGGCGCGCTCGAGGCCGCCTGCAAGCTGCTCGAGTCCACAATGCCGATGAGCAGCCTCGATGCCGTGCTGCTGCTTGACGCTGACCTTGGGCCATGCGCCTCTGAGGCGGCAAAACTGCTCGTTCCCTTGCAAACCGGCGTCGCCGACCTTGCCGTGGCGAGCTTTCCGCCTCCGCCAAGAAAGGCCGGGCTGGGACTGGTCAAGCGCCTCGCCCACAACGCGATTGCCGAGCTGGGCGGGCTTGAGACCGCCGCGCCTCTGAGCGGCCAGCGCGCGCTGACGGTGCCGTGCCTGTCGGCCGTGCGGCCCTTTGCCCCTGGCTTTGGAATGGAAGTCGCCATGAGCATACAGGCCTTGCAGGCAGGGTATCGGCTCGTCGAGGTCGCGACCACGATGTCTCATCGCGCAAGCGGGCGCACCATCAAAGGCTTCTTGCACCGAGGCCGCCAGTACCTCGACGTGCGAAGGACAGTGCGCCGCTTGAGGAGCGGCACGAGCTAATCGAGGGGGCTTATCGCCGCCATGAACTCGTCGATGGACTTTTTGCTGCTCTCGTACGTGTCGTCATAGACAATGTACATGACTGTCGTGAGCATGTCATTGTCCATGATCATCGTCACGCGACAGCGGGCAGGAGAGTCGAAATCCATTATCACGTCGGCATCATAGGCATGTCGGCCTGCAAGGCTCGGGTTCTTGCTCAAGCCTTTGCTAAGCACCTCGGTCGGGTCAATGCCGACAAGGTAGGCCTCGAAGAACTCGGCGTACTCGTCGTCTGAGTATTGGTATCCACCTGTGGGCAGCGCGGTGTTCATGAGGAGGATGCCGTGCTTGCTCGAGTTGCGATCGGGATAGATGGCGTAGCTCAAGTCGCTGCCGACGCTGTTGTCTTGCACTTCCCAGTCTTTGTTGATGCGCAACGTGAGCAAGCCGATGTCAAAGTCTGTGTCGAGCACGCTTGAAGTCGTCCCTCCCGTCCCCGACGGGGTCGGCGGGACCTCAACGGGCGGGGTCGGAACAACAGGCTTGTCGGTCGTCTGCTCAGTGCCTTCCGTCTTGGTGTCTGTCGTGGTTTCGGCGGGGGCCTGCTTCGGCAAGACAAGCAAGACTATGACGATGACTGCGGCGATCGCAAGCAGCAGCACGGCGCCAATGATGATAAAGGCCAGAGGCTTTTTGCTCTTCTTTGCCGACGCGGCCGCCGGATAGCCCGGCGCTTGTCCATAATTGCCTGAAGGCACGCTCGTTACCGGCGCATAGGCGCCTGCTGTGGCGTCTTGTGCGGGCGTGACGGAGGCTGGGGCGGCCGGATAGGTCCCAACGGGGGCCGGCGCTGACGTGGACACAGGCACCACGGGAGCCGGGACAGCAGGCACCACGGGGGCCGGAACAGCAGGCACCACGGGGGCCGTGGGCGCAGGCACGTCAGGAGCAGGAGCAACGGGCTCGGCCACAACGGGCTCGGCCATGACGGGCTCGGGGGGCACGGGCGCAACGGGCTCGGCCACGACGGGCTCGGGGACCACAGGCATGACAGGAGCTGCAGGCGCAGCGGGTGGGGCCTCGGTCTTTTTACCTGAAGAAACAGCCGTTCCACAGCTTGCACAAAACGCAGAACTCTCCGCAAGCTCTGCGCCACACTTCGCACAATACATACTAACTCCTCTGCGTCGTCCTCACGTTGGTGCACATCATTATCACATACTCGCGCTTGCCTGTGCGCAGAGAACAACGCCGTCCAAGACATGAGGGCACCGCGCTTTTACCGCGCTTTTACCGCGCTTTTACCGGTGCCGCCCTGCCCTAGGCCGGGCGAACAGAGGCAAAGACCACATCGGCCAGCTCGACCAGGTAGTCAAAGTCGCGAGACGGTGCCGCTAGCATAATATAGGTTGCCTTTGAGCCGTCAAGGACCAGGAGCAGCCTGACCCGCGAGGTTTCCGTGCCTCCCTGGTCCTGGCCTCCAAGGACCGCCTCGGCCACGTAGGCATGCAGCCCGTCGAGGCGCGTGTTGGCGCTGAGCTCGCTGAGGGTGATTTCTGTGGCCTCGAGGCCGTCGAGGAAGGCCTCGAAGAACACGTCATAGTCGGCTTGGGTCATGCCTTCGGTCTCGACGCCGAAGTCCTCGTCGTGCACCAGAAGGACCGCAGGCGCAGACTTGCTCAGGTGATACAGCGTCTCAGTGTAGCCGTCTTGAGACGTGTCGGCCTTCTCCCACGTGCTGCTGACCTGATAAAGGAGGCTCCCGGCCTGCTCGGTTTGGTCGAGCGTCGGCACAGTCGCACTGCCAGATTGCTCAGACCAAGACGACGACGAGACGACCTGCGGACGGGCATACTTTGAGGCAGTGTCAGACGAGCCGGCCGTGGGCAGCGCCAGAAGCGTCGCCACGAGAACGGCCGCTGCTGCTGCGGCAACGAGCAGCAGCGTGGCAACTACGACGTAGCGCGACTGCCCG
>JAITHV010000078.1 GCA_031279835.1 Coriobacteriales bacterium | reverse complement strand
CGCTTGCCGCCGATAGTCACAGACTTGATGACATAGATGGAAGTCGAGTTTTTCGAAACCGATGTCTTTAATCTCATTTTCGACTCCAATCGCAGCTCACATTACCGCAATTATATCATAGTACGCAATAGTACGCAATTATTGAAAGCGAGATTTGACAGCCAACAACAACAAAAGCCCCGCTAAACGGGGCTAAAGTGTGGTCTGAGGGTTTAGGGAAGTGTCAAAGTCCCGGGTCTGGGAGAATGGTGCCGACATAAGAACAAGTCTACCGAATGTGCAGGCAGAAGTACAGGACTGCCACCTGTCCATGCCATGCGAGGTCCTTCTCGCCACATTGCCTTCTGGGGCGGTTCTGATAAAATAGCACGGCTTGTCTAAAACACATGCCCTGGGGACCTCGCCCGCATGTGGCCGATCAAGAGGTCGGCTGCGGTAACGGGGGTAGATCCGGGCAGAGGAAAAACAAAAGAAGGAGAACCACATGGCAACAACTGTCAGCATTCCCAAGTTGTTTGAGGCCGCAGTGCACTTCGGGCATCAGACCCGGCGCTGGAACCCGAAGATGAAGCCGTATATCTTCGGCGACCGCAACGGCATCTACATCATCGACCTCAAAAAGACCCTCATCGAGCTCGACAAGGCCTATACCTTCGTGAGCAACCTCGCAGCTCGCAAAGGCTCGCTGTTGTTCGTCGGCACAAAAAAGCAGGCGCAAGAGCCCGTGTCGTCGAACGCGACACGCTGCGGCATGCCCTATGTGAACAACCGCTGGCTTGGCGGCATGCTCACGAACTTTGTGACCATACGCTCTCGTGTCACGCGCATGGAGGAGCTCGAGGCCATGGAGGCCGACGGACGCATGGCCACCTTGCCCAAGAAGGAGCAGATAATGCTTCGCAAAGAGCTCGGCAAGCTCCAGGCCAACCTCAACGGCGTGCGCAGCATGACCGCCGTCCCCGACGCCATCTTCGTCATTGACACCAAGCGCGAGGAGATCGCCATACACGAGGCGCACCGCCTCGGCATACCGGTCATCGGCATCATCGACACGAACGCCGACCCCGACGAGGTAGACTTCGGCATTCCTGGCAACGACGACGCCATACGTGCCGTCAACCTTATGTGTGAGGTTATCGCCGACGCCATCATAGCTGGTGCCAGCGGCGACTACGTCTCTGCTGACGAGATTGCGCAAGAAGGCCCAGCCGACTTTACTGAGCCGGAGGCGACCGAGCCAGTCGAGCAGGCCATGTCGCCCGAGTCGGTCGAGCAGGCCGTGTCGCCCGAGCCGGTGTCGATCGTGACGGCCGAGCCGGTGGCGATCGTGCCCACCGAGGCCCCTGAGACTTCCCGTGAGCCAGCGGCCGCCGTTATCCAGGACGCGTCCTTTGACTCAGGGGCTACGCCTGACATCACGCCCGAAGAGCCTACGGCTCCTGCCGCCGAGTAGCGGCGCCATTATCCCCACCTAGTAGCTAGTATCCAGAAAGGAACACCGCTATGGCAGAGATCACCGCCCAAAGCGTCAAAGAACTGCGCGAGATGACTGGCGCAGGCATGATGGAATGCAAGAAGGCCCTCACTGAGGCCGAAGGAGACATGGACAAGGCTGTAGACGTCTTGCGCACCCGCGGGCTGGCTGCAGCTGCCAAGAAGGCAGGGCGCGCCACAAACGAGGGGCTTGTTGTCGCACTTGTCTCCGACGACGCTGCTGCAGCCGCGCTTGTGGAGGTCAACTGTGAGACCGACTTCGTCTCGCGCAATGAGACCTTCTTCGCCTTCGCGCTCAAGGTCGCTACAGCTGTGCTCGAGGGCGACCCCGCCGATCTCGAGGCCCTCAAGGCCACGGCTGCAGGCGACTTGACAGTCGAGGCGCTCGTCACCGAAGCCATCCACACTATTGGCGAGAACATCCAAGTCAGCCGCTTTGTCCGCAAGTCCGCCGCAAACGGGGCCTTTGCGAGCTATATACATGGAGGCGGGCAGCTGGGCATTATCGTCGAGTTCGCGTTTGCGAAGCCCGAGACGGCCAAGGCCGACGCGTTTGCCGTGCTCGGCAAAGACATCGCCATGCAAGTGGCAGCTGCAAACCCTGGCGCCGTCTCGCGCGAGAGCTTCTCGCCTGAAGTGGTGGCCCATGAGCTGGAGATCTACCAGGCCCAGGCAGCCGAGAGCGGCAAGCCCGCAGAGATCCAGGAGCGGATGGCCCAAGGCAAGCTCGACAAGTTCTTCAAGGAGAGCGCCCTGCTCGAGCAGCCGTTCATCAAGGACCCCGACACCACGGTGCGCGCTTACCTTGAGAAGGCGTCCAAGGAGCTGGGCGACACCGTGAGCGTCGTCTCATTCGAGCGCTTTGCCCTTGGTCAGCAATAACAGCCCTGCTCCCTTCCTGCCATCCTGTGTAAAAGTCATCACAGGGACTCCTGTTTCAGGGGTCCCTGTGATTTTTCGTACGCCGTTATGAACGCGTGGATTCAGACGATTATTCGCTGCGCAGCGCCTCCACCGGGTCCTTGCGCGACGCTGCCGACGAGGGTATGAGGCCTGAGACGAAGGTGAGCGCCATACTCACCACAACCAGCATCACAGCGGGCACTACCGGAAGCTGCACGAGGTTTGCGATGTCGAACTGGCTTTCGACGATGATGTTGGCCGGGATGCTGAGCAGCAACGTGATGCCGATGCCGAGGATGCCTGCGACCAGGCCGACGATGAGCGTCTCTGCGTTGAACACCGACCCAATGTCGCCCTTGCTCGCGCCTATCGAGCGCAGGATGCCGATCTCCTTGCGGCGCTCGAGTACCGATATATAGGTGATGACTCCGATCATGATGGACGAGACGACCAGCGAGATGGCCACGAAGGCAACAAGCACGTAGCTGATCATGTTGATAATGTCGGTCACCGACGACATGAGCGCGCCAACAATGTCAGAGTATGATATGACGCGGTCATCAAGGCCCGCCTCCTTCATGCGCTCGTTGTAGGCATCGAGGATCTCGATAACAGACTGCTTGCTCTCGAAGTCGATGGGGTAGATGTTGATGCCGGCGGGCCGGTCCTTTTGCGCGAAGCCAAGCCGACGCAGGTTGCTGTCAAAGGTGTACTCAGTAGTGTTCATGTACGACATGACCACCCCGGCCAGCTCCTCTTCGTTCACGTTGAACTTGAACGCCTCGGCAAACGCTGACTCGTCAATGCTCATGGCGTCGGCCATCGAGGCAGTGAGCTGCTCGACAGAGGCAGACAGGCTGCTGCTAAGTTGTTCGGTCATCGAGCTCATGAGCAACATGAGGTAGCCTTGCAAGACTTGCTGTAGATAGGCGCCCATCGCAGCCTCGAACGGGGCAAGCAGGGAGTCGAGGCCAATTTGCTCCTCAAAACTGAGGGCGATCAGCGCGCTCGTCTCAGGTGTGGTGAGCCACGAGGCGAAGTCCGCTGCAAGAACGGCGGCCAGGTCGCCGCTCTCTCCCGTGTAAGCCAGGTAGTCGGCAAGCACGTCGTTCACAAGGCCGGCCGCGCCGTCAGCGTCGATCACATTGGGAAGCGACGAAGCAAGCAGCGCCTGGCCATTGGGCGAGCTGGCAAGCCAAGGGCCAAAGCCGTCTATGAGCTGCTGGGGAGTCGGAGGAATGCCGCCGAATGCCTCTGAGAGGTATAAGACAAGCAACTGGGTGCCGAGCTGGCTGAGTTCCGCAGAGTCGATCAGCCCGCCGAGGCGCTGGGTAATCGAGTCCGAGACGCCTGGCTGCTGAAGGTAGTCCGTGAAGTCCGCTTGCAGCGCGTCGGTGACGGTGCCCTGCTCAGCGGCATAGCCAAAGTAGTCCAACAGGATGTTGATGGCAAAGTCGGCGAGCTTCTCCAGAGGGAGGCTCGACACGTCTATACTGCCGAGCAGCTGTGAGAAGTCAAGTGGCGGCATCTCGGGAAGCGGGCCAGTCAGCATCGAGGGGTCAAAGGCGCCTGCGAGGTCCAGTCCGCTGAACGCCGAGGCGTCTATGTTGAACAGGTTGGAGAAGGCCTCGGTGTCTATGGAGAACATCTTGCTCATGTCAAAGCCCTCCATGGCGGTGCGGTCGGCCTCGTCTCCGAAGCGGTTCCCCGTGAGCACGTTCACGTCAGGGCTTTTTAGCTGGTCCTTGACGATCTGCGTGCGTCCATTGTGGTCTATGAGGTGGTCGATGAGCTTGGGGGTGTAGTAGACGCCCGCCGTGAGCGAAGTCACCGGCGCGGTGGACTTAGGCCGCAGGATCCCTGTTATGCGCAGCTCAGGACCGGTGTCGATGAGCTCCTTGAGGTAGGACTCGTCGCTTCGACGGCTCGTCCAGATCCCGTACGTGTCGTCGAAGCGGTAGTAATCGGTTTGATAGACGAGCTTGAAGCGCACGTTGAGGATGTCGGCATAGTCGATTAACAGGTGCGACTCGGGCACGATGATCTTCTCGTTGCGCGAGAGCTGCTCGACCATGTCGTCAAGCTCGTTGGGGTCGCGCAAGCCCATGAGATACAGCGCATAGTCGCTTATCCCATTATTGGAGTTTATAACGAGAAGGCACTCGTTGAACTCCGTTGGCCAGCGTCCGGCGACGACGTCATACTGCTGCTCGATCATGCCCGTGTCATCGACGAGTTGGGAGAACAGCCCCGTGCTCATGCCGCCCATAGAGATAAGCGACGACCCTCCGAGGTTGTTGAGGCCAAGAGAGCTGAAGGTGCTGTCGGGGTTTACCTGGCGCGGGGTGTCTGAGGTGTTCGGCGAGAAGATTTGCGGAGTGATGCTGTAGGAGTACTCGATGTCGTTGATATAGGGCTCGATGCCGCTCTCGCCGCTGTCGAGGAAGAGCTTGAGCGCCGCCAGGTCATTGGAGCCGAAGTTAGAGAACATGCCCGAGAGCATTCCGTACTCGCGGACGATGCCCTGCGCAGCAGCGGTTTCTGCGTCTGGCTGTCCGGCGCCGCCCTGCCCTGAGCCAGAGCCTCCCTGACCGGACCCTCCCGCGCCCGTGCCTTGTGAGGAAGACGAGCCCATAGAGAGGAGGCTTGTGAAGTCGAAGCTCGAGCTCGTGATGCTGAGCGGGTACGACGAGAGCGTGTTCTCCTCGATGTTCTTGATGTAGTCGTTGACGCCGCTTGCAAGTCCAAGAATGGCCGCAATGCCTATGATGCCGATGCTGCCTGCGAACGCAGTCATTATCGTGCGTCCTTTTTTGGTCATCAGGTTATTGAACGAGAGGGACACTGCAGTGAGAAACGACATGCGCGCGCGCCGTGAGCCCTTCGTCGTGCCCAAAAGGCCGCGGTGCTCGGGTTCATACGGGTCGGTGTCGGACTCGACATGGCCGTCGCGCAGGCTTATCGTGCGCGTCGCGTAACTCTCGGCGAGCTCGGGGTTGTGGGTGACCATGATGACGAGACGGTCGTGAGCGATCGTGGTGAGAAGCGCCATGATCTGCTCGCTTGTCTTTGTGTCGAGCGCGCCAGTCGGCTCGTCGGCCAACAGGATCTCGGGGTCGTTGATGAGCGCCCGGGCGATGGCAACGCGCTGCATCTGCCCGCCTGAGAGCTGGTTGGGCTTCTTGTTGACGTGCTCAGATAGCCCGACCTCGGCGAGTGCCCTGCGCGCGCGCGCGCGGCGGGCGGAGCGCGAGACGCCTGCCAAGGTGAGCGCAAGCTCGACGTTGGCAAGCACCGTTTGATGGGGGATGAGGTTGTAGCTTTGGAACACGAAGCCGATTCGGTTGTTGCGGTAGGTGTCCCAATCGCGGTCCTTGTAGCGCTTGGTCGACACGCCGTCGATAACGAGGTCGCCGCTGTCGTAGTGGTCAAGCCCGCCGATGATGTTGAGCAACGTGGTCTTGCCCGACCCAGACGGCCCGAGAACAGCAACAAACTCGTTGTCTCTAAAGGCGCAGCTCACGCTGTTGAGGGCTATCTGCTCGAACCCTGCGGTCGCATACGACTTGGTGACGCTCGTCAGTTGGAGCATGGCGCGATTGTCCTCTCCAGAACTACAATGCCCGGCTGATGCAACAGTATCGTACTGCTAGTTAAACTGCAGGTAAACAGAGCGGAGTGTAACCGTAACGGAAGGGTAACGCGACATCGCGGGGGGCGCCGTCTTGAAGAGAAGGCGATGCGGTATGCTATCCGTACGCATTGTCGTCGGCCCATGACGGCATACCACACGATCGATTGGAGCAGCGTGGAATCATTCAAGTACCGACGAGTACTCCTCAAGCTGTCTGGCGAGCACCTGGCGGGGGACAAGGGCTATGGCATAGATCCAAAAGTCATCAAACGCCTGGCGCAGCAGATCAAGTTGATTATGGACGCAGGCGACATCGAGCTGGCCATCACGGTAGGGGGCGGGAACATCTTCCGCGGCGTGAAAGCCTCGACCGATGGTATGGAGCGCAGCCAGGCCGACTACATCGGCATGCTTGCGACTGTCATGAACGCGCTCGCGCTCCAAGAGGCGCTTGAGCGCCTCAATGTGTTCACGCGCGTCCAAAGCGCCATCGCCATGCAAGAGGTCGCCGAGACCTACATACGCCGTCGCGCGATCCGCCACCTCGAGAAGGGCCGCGTCGTCATCTTCGCCGCCGGCACGAACAACCCGTACTTCACCACCGACACCGCCGCAGCGCTTCGCGCCTGCGAGATAAACGCCGACGTGCTCATGAAGGCCACTAAGGTGGACGGCATTTATGACGACGACCCCCAGGCAAACCCTGGCGCCAAGCGCTTCGAGTCTCTGACCTACCTCGACGTGTTGGCGCGCGACCTCAAAGTAATGGACTCTGCCGCAATATCGCTGTGCAAAGAGAACAAGCTGCCGCTCATCGTCTTCTCCCTTGAGCCCGCCGACACGATGATCCGCGCACTGCGCGGCGAAGCAGTCGGAACAGTGGTATCCTAGGGTTGACCGAACAGACAGCCTGTCAGTTGGCGTCCGACTGGAGGCCGCTTGCGGTCGCGCAATGGAACGGGCAACAACGAGGAGGACACATGGCAAGCGTCGACGACATCATCAAAAACCATGAGGAGCAGATGGACAAAACCGTCGCGAACCTCCAACACGAGTTCTCGACCGTGCGGACTGGGCGTGCCTCCGGCACCATGCTTGAGCGTGTCATGGTGGACTATTACGGGACTCCCACGCCGGTCTCGCAGCTGGCCGGCATCAAGTCGCCAGAGCCCCATTTGCTGGTAGTCGAGCCTTGGGACAAGAGTATCCTAAAGGATGTCGAGAAGGCGATCATGGCAAGCGACCTGGGCATCACCCCCTCCAACGACGGCACTGTGATCCGCCTTCCCTTTCCGCCGCCCACCGAAGAGCGTCGCAAAGACCTGGTGAAGCAGTGCCGTCACTTGGCAGAGGAGGCCAAGATCGCGGTGCGCAACATCCGCCGCGACGCAAACACCAGACTTGAGCGTCTGATAAAGGACGAGGACCTCTCGACTGACGACGAGCGCCGCGCCGAGGACCGTATTCAGAAGCTGACAGACACCCACATCTCGGCGATTGACGAAAGCCTGAAGGGCAAAGAGTCCGAGGTCATGGAGTTCTGAAGTGTTGCCGTGCCGCAGGAAGGCACTCAATGACTGACAAGGCAAAAGACGTGCAAGAGACCGACGTGTGCGCAAAGGCTCCGAGCAGCGATGCTTGCAGTGCAGCGCCCGCATCCTCGGTAGCCGCGCTGACGGTCGAACGGCTCGTCGAGCTTTTCTCGCCTGTCCCGCCAGACATCGACCTTGCGGCCATCGACACGACGGGCATTCCCCAACACATCGCGGTCATCATGGACGGCAACGGGCGCTGGGCGCTCAAACGCGGAAAACGCCGCGTGTCCGGCCACAAGGCTGGCATCGAGGGCGTTCGCTCGCTTATCCGCACGAGCGACGACCTCGGCGTGCGGTTTTTGACGATCTACTCGTTCTCGACGGAGAACTGGAGCCGCCCGCTTCAAGAAGTGCAGGCGCTCATGGCCCTGTTTGCCAAGACGATGGCCGCCGAGCTCGAGGCGATGCATGAGAAGGGCGTGCGCGTCTTGGTCATTGGCGACATGAGGCCGCTGCCGGTGCGAACGCGCGAGACCTTCGAGCGGGCAATCGACCGCACAGCCGAGAACACCGGCATGACGCTGGTTGTGGCGCTCAACTACGGCTCGCGCACCGAGATCGTGCGGGCTGCCCAAACCCTTGCCGCCCGCGCTGCAGCAGGCTGGCAGGTGCCCGAAGACCTACAAGAGTTCGAGGCTGTGTTCGCCGGCGAGCTCGACACGGCCGGCATACCCGACCCCGACCTTCTTATCCGCACCAGCGGAGAGTGCCGTGTGTCAAACTTCCTCTTGTACCAGATAGCCTACAGCGAGCTGTACGTGACGCCCACCCTCTGGCCGGACTTTGACCGCTTCGAGCTTTTGCGCGCCATCATCGACTACCAGCGTCGCGAGCGGCGCTTCGGCGGGGCCTGACGAGGGACGGCGAGCTCATGCAGAGTCGTGTCATAACGGCCGTCCTCTTTGCAGGGACGACTACCCTGTGCCTGATACTGAGCGACATCTCCGCTGTGATCGTGGTCTCAGCGCTCAGCGGGCTGTGCGCCTTTGAGCTTTACGCCATGTTGCGCTCGGACGCGAAGCTGCCAAACGAGCTGATCGGGACTGTCGCTGCGGCGCTGTACCCGGTTATGTATTACTTCTTTCACCTCAACGGGATACTCATACTGACCACTGCCTTTGCCCTCGTCTTGTTTATCTGGTACGTAAATTATATGCGAGCAAGAATAATCGATGTCGCAGTCACGCTCTTTGGCGCGCTCTACACGGGCTTTATGCTCACCTCCCTCGTGCTCATCAGGGGCATTGTTCCCGGTGTCTGGGGCGGTGTGCTCGTGTTCGGCGTCGTGCTGAGCGTGTGGGCGAATGACGCCTTCGCCTTCTTCTTCGGCTCTCGCTTCGGGCGGCACAAGATGGCGCCGCGCATATCGCCCGCCAAGTCATGGGAGGGTTTTTTTGCGGGGCTTGCCGCCTCAGTGATCGTGTGGTGCCTCATCCCGCTCATTCCGGGCATGTCGCTTCCGTGGGGCTGGGCAGTCTTTGCGGGCGTGGCCTGCGGATGGGTCGGCATCCTTGGCGATCTCATGGAGTCGCGCATCAAGCGCTCAACTGGCCACAAAGACTCGGGAAACCTGTTGCCCGGCCATGGCGGATTCCTTGACCGCTGCGACTCGCTCATACTCGTCGCAGCGCTGGCGCTGCTGCTGTTGCGCATCGCTGGCGCGCCGGTTTTATGATGAGCGCAGCGTTGACGGGCAGCGCTCAAGACACGTGCCGCAATCTGGTGGTCCTCGGCTCTACGGGGTCCGTGGGAACCCAGGCCCTCGACGTCGCCGCGCGCTTTCCTGACCGTGTGAGGGTTGTCGCGCTTGCAGCGAACACGAGCGTCGAACTGCTTGCCGAGCAGGCCCGCCGCTTCGGCGTGCGGCAGATTGTCGTCGGGACGCCCGAGGCGCGCGACGCGCTTATGCGCTCTGCGCTTCCTGCGGGCACTGTGGTCGCGACCGGACTTGCGGCAATCGAGGAGTTGGCCGCACTCGATGGCGCCGATGTGGTGCTCAACGCCCTCGTTGGCGCTCGAGGCCTCCGGGCCAGCAGGTCGGCCCTAGCTGCGGGCAAGCGGCTTGCGCTCGCGAACAAGGAGTCGCTCGTCGTCGGTGGGGACGTGCTCATGCCGCTGGCCGTGTCAGACGGCTCCCTGGTCCCGGTGGACTCAGAGCACTCCGCGCTGTTCCAGTGCCTGGCGGGAGAAGCCCCGGCCGAGGTCGCCCGGCTGTGGCTCACGGCAAGCGGCGGCCCGTTTAGAGGCGCCTCGCGCGCAGAGTTGGCGACAGCCACGCCGAAAGGAGCCCTTTCGCATCCGACTTGGCGCATGGGGCGCAAGATAAGCATCGACTCTGCCACGCTGGCTAACAAGGGCCTCGAGGTCATCGAGGCGCACCACCTGTTCGGCCTTGCGTACGACTGCATCAACGTAGTGGTCCACCCTCAGAGCTGCGTGCACTCGATGGCTGCTTTTGTGGACGGCAGCGTCAAGGCGCACCTCGGCGTCACCGACATGCGAATACCTATCCAGTACGCTCTGAGCTATCCGGGGCGGTGGGAGGCGCCGTTGGCCCCGCTTGACTTCACGCAGCTGGGCAGCCTCGACTTTGAGCCGGCAGACCAAGACGCGTTTGGTTGTTTGACCTGCGCCTATGCTGCCGGACGAACAGGAAAAACGGCCCCTTGCGTGCTTAACGCCGCAAACGAGGTGGCGGTCGAGGCGTTCCTCGAGGGGCGGTGCGGGTTTCTCGACATTGAGGGCACCATTGCCGCCGTGCTCTCGCGCCACGACGCCGAGCCCGTTGAGGGCGTCGAGCATCTCGAGGCCGTTGATGCCTGGGCGCGTGCCGAGGCCAATGCCCATATTGACGCCGTTGCCTCGTTGTGACCGGCGTGGTAGGGCGCTGCGGTATAATCTGAGCGATCACTCGATAAGGAGATAACGTGCTTGATACTATAGCGATAGCATTCTGGGGCATAGTGTTGCTCGGGATCATTGTGTTTGTCCATGAGGGCGGTCACTTCCTGGCAGCGAGGCTCATGGGAGCACGGGTCAAAGAGTTCATGTTCGGCTTGCCCGGGCCATCGATAGGCTTCACGTTTCGCGGCACGCGCTACGGGGTCACCGCCATCCCCCTGGGAGGCTATGCGCTCATTGCAGGCGAAGGCGGCGAGGAGAACCCTGACCTCGCGAAGGCCTACGCCTGCCTCGCCTATTTTGGCAAGGTTTTCTCACATGATGCCGAGCGCATGTCTCAGTCGCTCGGCTTTGACCTCTTGGCCGCGCTCGAGTCGCTTGAGTCCTGGATGACGGTAAAAGTGTTCAAAGACAAAGGCCGCGCGGTGTATTATGAGATGCCCGAGGCGACTGTCGACGGCAGGCATTATGCCCAAGGCGAGCCGCGCCCTGTCAGCGCGAGCGAGGCAGAAGCACACATCGACGCGGAGCGCAGCCATACTTTTAACGGGAAGCCGTGGTGGCGCCGGGTGGTCATATTGCTAGCTGGCTCGATTATGAACTTGTTTTTTGCCATGGTAGTGTTCACGGCGGCACTCATGTTCGTCGGCGTCTCGGCTCCCTCTACGACGATCGACACCGTCGTGGAAGACACCCCTGCAGCCTTGGCGGGCCTTGAGCCGGGCGACAAAATCCTTGCCATTGATCAAGTGGCGTTTGCCTCTTGGGACGAGTTGCTGCAGGGAGTCGCAAGCCATGAGGTGGGCGAGACGGTGACTTTGGAGTTCGAGCGCCGCGGTCTCGTCCGGCAGGCCTCGGTCACCTTTGCCGCCAATGCCAGCGGAGGGCCGATGATCGGCATCACGCCGCACCCTGAGGGCGTAAAACTATCGTTTACCGATGCGGCAGCAACCTCGGTCGGGCTTATCCCCATGGTCACTGAGGCGATCCTCAAATTATTCAACCCGGCGACGGCGGGCGAGACTATCAGCCAGTCGACATCGATAGTCGGCGTGGCATATGAGGCGCGCAACGCGGTGCTCTCGGGTTTTCCTGCCTTTATTGTGCTGGCGGCTGCGCTGTCTGTCTCCATAGGCATCCTGAACCTGTTGCCTTTGCCGCCGCTCGACGGCGGAAAAATCGTCATCGAGACCATCCAGCGCGTCACCCGACGCATCATTCCGGTGCGCATTGTGAACGGGATCTCCCTGACCTGCCTTGTCTTGATGGGGATCTTGTTCGTCGTGTTGACAAACCAAGACATACAGCGTTATATCATCGGGGGCTGACATGGCGGCGCCTCCGCACCCTGCCTCTGGTCCCCGGCCCGCCCGCGAGCTGACCTGCCGCCTCGACGTAGGCGGCGTGCCGGTGGGAGGCGGGGCCCCGGTGGCTGTGCAGTCCATGCTCTCGCTGCCGACGGCCGACACCGAGGGATGCCTTGCCGCCATCAGCGAGCTGGCTGCGGCCGGCTGCGAGATCATCCGCGTCGCGGTGCCTGACGCTGCGTCGCTGCCGTCGTTTGAGGCCATATGCGCGTCCTCGTGCCTGCCGGTCGTCGCAGACATCCACTTTGACCATCGTCTCGCCATCGAGGCCTGCAGGCGCGGAGCCGCCAAGCTGCGGATAAACCCCGGCACCATCGGCTCAATGGCAAAAGTGGACGCCGTCATCGAGGAATGCGGCTCGCGCGGCATTCCTGTGCGCATTGGCGTGAATGCCGGATCGCTCCACGCCGACTATGTCGATCGCACAGACCTCACCCTGCCAGAAAGCCTTGCTGCCAGCGCTGAGGCCTTTGTGGCGCACTTCCACGAGCGTGGGTTTGACCAGCTGGTCCTCTCCGCCAAGGCACACAGCGTGCGGGCGACAGTGGCGGCCTATCGCCTGCTTGCCGCTCGACTGCCCAACGTGCCGCTGCATCTCGGCGTCACCGAGGCCGGAACCCTCATGCAGGGAACGGTCAAGTCTGCGCTCGGCATCGGAACCTTGCTGCTTGAGGGCATAGGCGACACCTTCCGCGTCTCGCTCACCGCCCCGCCGCAAGACGAGGTGTCCGTGGCCTGGCAGGTTCTTGCCGCAGCTGGACTGCGGCGACGCGGCCCGGAGCTGGTGAGCTGCCCGACCTGCGGTCGGTGCCAGGTGGACCTCGAGCGCATAGCCTCTGAAGTCGAGCAGCGGCTGCACGCGGTGTC
Source organism: Coriobacteriales bacterium (assembly GCA_031279835.1). Classification (GTDB taxonomy): domain Bacteria; phylum Actinomycetota; class Coriobacteriia; order Coriobacteriales; family UBA8131; genus JAITHV01. The sequence goes on along the minus strand of JAITHV010000078.1, from coordinate 2,132 downwards.
TGAGCCATTGACAGTCGCCGTCATGGGATGCGCGGTGAACGGCCCCGGTGAGGCGCGCGGCGCCGATGTGGGGGTTGCCTGCGGGCGTGGCAAGGGAGTGGTCTTCTCCGGAGGCAAAATACTCTATACTGTTGACGAGGCCATGATTGCCGACGCACTGCTTGACGAGATCGAACGACGAACGCCGTCTGATGGCGCGAATGTTTCTGTCGTGAGCTGACGGTCAGGCGAGAAATCAAGAACAAGGAGAGAGAATGCCGCTTGTGACCCCCTGTGTCATACCTATGAGCACGCTGTACATCCCAACGCTTAAGGAAGACCCGGTCGATGCAGAGATTGCCTCGCACCGCATGCTGCTGCGCGCTGGCCTGCTGCGCCGCGTGAGTCCCGGCATCTATGCGTTTTTGCCGCTCGGGCACCGCGTGTTGCGCAAGATCGAGCAGGTAGTCCGCGAAGAGATGAACGCCATCGGCAGTCAGGAAATACTGATGCCGATACTCCAGCCTGCCGAGCTTTGGGAGCAGAGCGGCCGGTGGGAGGTTTATGGCCCCGAGCTCATGCGGCTCGTAGACCGTCATGAGCGTTGCTTCGCGCTCGGGCCGACCCACGAGGAGCTCGTCACCGCTTTGACTCGCAACGAGCTGCGCAGCTATCGGGAGCTTCCGCTCTCGCTTTTCCACATCCAATGGAAGTACCGAGACGAGATACGCCCGCGCTTTGGGCTGCTGCGCGGTCGAGAGTTCCTCATGAAGGACGCCTACAGCTTTCATGCGTCGCAGGAGTCGCTGCAAGCGCACTACGACGAGCAGGCGCGCGCATACGGACGCATTTGCGACCGGCTCGGCCTTGAATGGCGCGTGGTCGAGGCCGACTCTGGGCAGATCGGCGGCGAGGTCTCTGCCGAGTTCATGGCGCTTGCCGAGGCAGGGGAGGCGGGCATTCTCTACTGCGGATGCGGCTTTGCCGCTAACGTGGAGGTGGCGGCTGCGCGCGTCGCGCCGCTTGCCCATGAGGCACCGTCTTTTGAGAAGGTGGCGACGCCTGGCGTCTCGACCATAGGGGCGCTCGCCGAGTTCCTGGACATACCGCAGGCGGCCACCGTCAAAGCGCTTGCGGCGCGTGACGGCGCTGGACGTGTGACGGTGCTGTTCATCCCGGGTGACCATGAACTCAGCATGGTCAAGGCCGAAAAGTCTTGCGAAGGACTCGAGCTGCTGACTGACGAAGAGATGCAGGCGGCCGGCCTGGTGAAGGGCTTCATCGGTCCTTGCGGCTTGCCCGAGGGAGTGCGCGTCGTGGCTGACGCATCGCTTGAAGGCGTTGCGCAGTGGGTCGTCGGGGCCAATGAGACAGACTGCCACTATGTGGGCGCGCGCACTGGCGAGGACTTCACGGTTCCCGAGTGGGCTGACCTTTGCGAGGCGCAGCCAGGTGACGGGTGTCCTGTGTGCGGCAGCCCGTTGAAGGCCGCGCGAGGAATCGAGGTGGGGCAAGTGTTCCAACTCGGCACCAAGTACTCTGCGTCCATGCAGGCAACCTATATGGATGAGGACAATAACGAACATCCGTTTATGATGGGGTGTTATGGGTGGGGCGTCACGCGCTCCCTTGCCGCTGTGGTAGAGCAGCATAACGACGAGGCCGGCATCGTCTGGCCGGTAAGCGTTTGCCCAGCCGAGGTGGCGGTCATACCGCTCACTGTTGGAGACGAGGCGGTGTGGCCGGTGGCAAGGGGACTTGCCGACGAGCTTGCCTTAGCCGGCGTCGAGGTGGTTTTTGACGATCGCGCTGAGCGTGCGGGCGTGAAGTTCAACGACGCCGACCTTATTGGGTTTCCGTATCAGCTGGTGGTAGGCAAGCGCGGCTTGGAAGCGGGAGTTGTCGAGCTCAAGGACCGCGCCAACGGCGAGCGCAGCGACCTGGCTGTCAGCGAGGCCGTCGCCTTCATCGTTGCGACAGTAGCTGCTGAACGGGCTCGGTACCTCTGACGATAAAATAACGCGCGAGGTATTGCAGGCCAACAAGATTTGCTATACTAAGCGGGTTCGTTTTTTGGGGCCTTAGCTCAGCTGGGAGAGCGCATGGCTGGCAGCCATGAGGTCAGGGGTTCGATCCCCCTAGGCTCCACCAAT
>JAITHV010000127.1 GCA_031279835.1 Coriobacteriales bacterium | reverse complement strand
GCTTCGACCTGCTCATCGTGCGCGAGCTGACCGGCGGCATCTACTTCGGCGAGCGTGGACGGAAAAAAGGCGCTGACGGCGGGGTAACGGCCTATGACACCGAGAGCTACAGCGAGGCGGAGATAGACCGCATCGGGCGCGTTGCCTTCGAGGCCGCGCGCAAGCGCTCCGGCCGCCTCACGAGCATCGACAAGGCCAACGTGCTAGAGAGCTCTCGGCTCTGGCGCGAGTGCATGCAGCGGCTCAGCGCTGAGTACCCCGACGTCACGCTGAGCCATATGCTCGTAGACAACGCCGCCATGCAGCTCATACGCCGTCCCGCGCAGTTCGACGTGCTTGTTACCTCCAATATGTTTGGCGACATTCTCTCTGACGAGGCCTCGCAGCTCACTGGGTCGATCGGCCTTCTCCCCTCCTCCTCGCTTGGCGCGGGCAAGGCGGGGCTCTACGAGCCCATCCACGGCTCCGCCCCCGACATCGCCGGGCAGGGCGTTGCAAACCCTCTTGCGACCATACTCTCGGCCGCACTGCTCCTGCGCTACTCGCTCGGCCTTGTGGACGAGGCTGCGGTGGTGGAGAAGGCCGTCGAGCGGACGCTTGACGCCGGGCACCGGACGCTCGACATAGCCGAGCACGGCGTGGCGGCGCTTGGCACCGCCCGGATGACTGAAGCAGTGATCGCGAACCTGCGCTGAGCACCGTTAGGTCGCGTCACAGCGGAGTCGTGTCGGCGGGGTCGCGTCACAGCGGGGTCGTGTCGGCGGGGTCGTGTCGGCGGGGCCGTGCCAGCGGGGTCGGATCTATGCGTCGGCATGTGAGGCAAGCGACTCGTTTCGCGGGCATTTTTCGTGAGGCACGACGTCGATTTGACAAGCGGCTTGATGCGGCTATAATTCCTCACAACCGAATACACCAAACCGTTGATGTGGGAGTAACGGCTGGAGATGTGCTCACAGAGAGTCGGGATGCTGAGAATCCGGCAGTAACAGCCAGCCAAATGGTCCACGGAGGGCACAGCGAACAGCGTCTCTGTAACAGCGCCAAGTAGCTTGTGACGTAAGGCTCGCGTTAGAAGCCAGGAATGTGATGGCATTCCACAAAGTGCGGGCGCAGGCCCGAATCAAGGTGGCACCGCGGTCTCTCTTAGAGATTTCCGTCCTTGGCATTCAAGCCGAGGGCGGTTTTTTATCGCCCTCCCAACTGTTCAGAAGTGGAGGAGAGATGAGAGTTGAGCCGTCATTGCAAGACGTGCGCCGTATGGCAGGCGACTGGGGAGCGATCCCCGTGTACGCCACTCTTGACCTCGACGTGCGTGACCCGCACGAGCTGTTCACCGTGCTCAAAGGACGCAGCAAGCACTGCTTTTTGCTTGAGAGCCGCGAAGACGCCGAGGGCTGGGGCCGTTACACCTTCCTCGGGTTTGACCCGATCCTCGAACTGACCTGCAAAGACGGGCAGGTTCGCGTCACTGCGCAGACGAGCTTCGAGGTAGCGGCCACGCATCCCAAGCAAGTCCTGCGCGACGTGCTGCACACATGCCGCAGCCCTCGCCTCGACGGCCTGCCACCGTTCACCGGCGGGCTCGTGGGCTACTTTGCCTACGACTACCTCAAGTACTCTGAGCCGACGCTCTCTTTGTGCGCACGCGACGAAGAGGGCTTTATGGACGTAGACCTCATGCTGTTCGACAAGGTCATCGCCTACGACCGGCTTGCCGGGGTGCTCTACCTCATCGCAACGGTCCGCACGGACGCACTTGAGGCAAACTACCGGCGCGCGGCCGACGAGCTTGCGGCACTCGCCTTGCTCGTACGAGAAGGGTGTCCCCTGCAGCCTGACCCCCTGCGGCTTGGCGGGCCGTTTGAGCCCCTTTTCGACGAGCCAGTCTACCACGCGATGGTCGAAGCGGTGTTGGAACACATACGCGACGGCGACATATTTCAGGCTGTCCTCTCAAACCGACTCGTGGCGCCGGGTCGCGGCAGCCTTTACAGCGCATACCGCCTGCTCGCGCACGCGAATCCTTCTCCCTACCTCTTTTATCTGAGCAGCGACCAGATTGAGCTTGTCGGCGCGTCGCCCGAGACCCTCGTGCGCTTGAACGGCACACAGGCGAGCACCTTCCCGCTAGCAGGCACACGGCCGCGCGGCCGCACGCCAGAGGAAGACGCGTTGCTTGAGGCCGAGCTGCTTGCCGACGCCAAGGAGCTCGCCGAGCACGACATGCTCGTGGACCTTGGGCGCAACGACTTGGGGAGAATCAGCGAGCTCGGCAGCGTCTCGGTCGAAGGCTACCGAACGGTCGAGCGCTTTTCGCACGTCATGCACCTTGCCTCGACGGTGCGATCGACGGTGCGTCCCGGCATAGACGCCCTTGACCTCGTTGACGCCGTCCTGCCCGCCGGCACGTTGAGCGGGGCACCAAAACTGCGGGCGTGCGAGATTATCGACCGCCTTGAGGGCAATCGCCGGGGAGTGTACGGAGGGGCTGTCGGCTATCTCGGCTTTAACGGCGACATGGACCTCTGCATCGCCATACGGCTCGCCTACATGCGAGGCGGGCGCGTCTTTGTGCGCGCTGGGGCTGGCATCGTCTCAGACAGCGTGGCGGCACAAGAGCACCTCGAGTGCCGCAGCAAGATGCAGGCGGTCCTCGACGCGCTCGAGGCCGCCAACGCGTCAGGAGGCGAGTCATTATGATCTTATTGATTGATAACTATGACAGCTTTACCTTTAATCTCTATCAAATGATTGGTGCCCTTGACCCTGATGTCGAGGTGGTGAGAAACGACACCTACGACGTGTCGCGTCTGATCGCCATGCGCCCGAGCCACATGGTGCTCTCGCCTGGCCCCGGGCGCCCAAAGGACGCAGGCGTGTGCCTGGATCTCGTGCGCGTCCTCGCCGCTGACGCAGGCTCGCCCACCCTGCCAGCGCTCCTCGGTGTGTGCCTCGGCCACCAGGCTCTCTGCGAGGCTCTCGGCGCACAGATCGTCCGCGCGCCGAGGCCATGGCATGGCAAGCCTTCAACAGTGGGCCTCGAAACAAAGAGCCTTCTCTTCACGGGGCTTCCCGGGCGCATCATGGCCGCTCGTTACCACTCGCTCGTAGCTGATGCCGCCACTATCCCGCCAACGCTGCGCTGCACGGCACACACTGACGACGGCTTAGTCATGGCGGTCGAGCACACAACACTCCCGTTGTTCGGAGTGCAGTTTCACCCCGAGTCGATACTCACGCCCTATGGCGGGCAGATACTGCGAAACTTCCTGCACGCAGGCGCCATGCGGCATGTATGCGCCAATGCTGCGCAACACCGCGACCGACCGACGGCGGCGCACGACAGCAGGCTGCCGCTCGACCAGACTGACGAGGAGGCACTATGGTAATCACCGAGGCGCTTGAGCGCGCCACGCGGCGCGAGTGCATAGGCTACGAGGCGGCACGGGCCGTCATGGACGAGATCATGAGCGGCGCGGCAAGCGACATCCAGATGGCGGCCTACTTGACGGCGATGGCCGTAAAAGGCGAGACGATAGAGGAGATAACTGGCTCGGCCGCAGGGATGCGCGCCCATTGCGTGCGGCTGCTTCACGACATGGACGTACTTGAAGTTGTCGGCACCGGAGGCGACATGGCCTTCACCTTCAACATCTCCTCAACCTCCTCGCTCGTGATCAGCGCTGCCGGCACTCCCGTCGCCAAGCACGGCAACCGCGCCGCGACTTCACGCTGTGGCGCCGCCGACCTGTTCGAGGAGCTGGGCGTCAACATCCTAGCACCGCCCGAGCGCAGCCTCGCCGTCCTCAAAGAGATAGGCCTTTGCTTTCTCTTCGCGCAGAACTACCACATCGCCATGCGCTATGTGGCGCCCGTGCGCCGCGAGCTCAAGATCCGCACCATGTTCAACATACTGGGACCGCTCGTGAACCCTGCAGGAGCGCGGCGCGAGCTTCTCGGCGTCTATGAGGAAGACCTAGTCGAGCCGCTGGCGCATGTCTTGGCAAAGCTCGGCGTGAGTGACGCGCTCGTCGTCCATGGCCACGACGGTATCGACGAGCTCTCGTTAAGCGCTCCTACCACGGTCTGCGAAGCGCGCGACGGCACCTTCAAGTCCTACGTGATAACACCAGAAGACCTCGGCCTTGCCCGCTGCAAGAAGTCAGACCTGGCAGGCGGCTCACCGCAAGAGAACGCGACGATCACCCGTGCCGTGCTAGCGGGAGAACGCGGCGCGCAGCGCGATGCCGTGGTACTGAACTCGGCTGCGGCCCTCTATGTGGCACATCCCGAGATCCCGCTCGCTGACTGCGCGCGCATGGCTGAGCAAACGATAGACAGCGGCGCCGCGATGCGCCAGCTTGAGCGCTTCATAGCGCTTTCTCATAAACAGGGAGAAGGAGAGGGACGACCATGATTCTTGACGACATCATCGCAAGCACCAAAAGACGTCTTGTCGCCCGCAAGGAACACCGGGCACCGGCCGTGCTTCGGGCCCAGGCAGAGCAACGGGCGCAGAAGCGTCTGCGGTCGATGCCCCCGCCAAAGACCCCGGCATCGCTGTGGGCGCCGGCCACGCAGGGAGCCGTGACGTTTGCCGAGGCACTGCGCGCTCCTGGGGTGGCGGTCATTTGCGAGGTCAAGAAGGCGTCGCCCTCGCACGGGCCTTTCGCTGGCTCACTTGACGCTGTCACGCTCGCGCGTGAGTACGAGTCGGCAGGCGCTGCGGCCATCAGCGTGCTCACCGAGCCAGAGTACTTCTCGGGCAGCCTCGAGGACTTGCGGCACGTCTCGCGCGCCGTTGCCGTGCCATGCCTGCGCAAAGACTTCGTAATTGACCGCTACCAACTAGACGAGGCATGCCTGGCGGGCGCGGCGGCCGTCCTGCTCATCGTCGCCGTGCTCGACGACCAGGAGCTCTGCGCCCTAGTCGCCGCCTGCCACGACTATGGGATGGACGCCCTAGTCGAGACGCGCACAGCCGCTGAGGTCTCACGGGCGCTGCACGCCGGCGCACGTGTCGTCGGCGTGAACAACCGCGACCTGACGACCCTTTCCGTAGACCTGCAGACGAGTTTGCGGCTGCGCCCCCTCGTGCCGCCCGACGTGCTGTTCGTCGCCGAAAGCGGCATCAGCACACGGGCACATGTCGAGTTGCTTGAGCAGGCGGGCGCAGACGCCGTGCTCGTCGGCACGGCAGCTGTGCTGGCACCCGACCGGCATGCTTTCGTGGCAGAGTTAGCTGGGCTGTCAGTGCTGTCAAAGATGGGAGGGGCCTCGTCATGACGGCGCATGGTGCCCGGATAAAAATCTGCGGGCTCACACGACCGCAAGACATCGAGGCTGTCAACGCCGCGCTGCCGGACTACGCAGGCTTTGTGTTCGCGCCCGGCAGGCGCACGGTGTCGCTCGCACAGGCGGCCATGCTGCGCCAACGCCTCGACCGCCGCATTGTTCCGGTGGGCGTCTTCATGGACGCGCCCCTTGACGAAGTGCTCGCCGCTTGCTCGGCCGGGGTTGTCGAGGCAGTGCAGCTGCACGGAAGCGAAGACGCCAGCTATATCGAGGAACTCAAAGACGCTTGCCTCGTGCCGCTGATAAAGGCGGTGCGCCTCAGGTCTGACGGCCGGCCCACGCACGACATCCCGCATGGCGCGGATTACGTGCTCTTCGATGGCTTGGTCCCTGGAAGCGGCGAGCGGGCTGCCTGGAGCGTTGCGCTCAGGCGATACCAAAAGCGCTTCTTCCTCGCAGGCGGAATCTGCCTCGCCAACCTCGATGA
>JAITHV010000076.1 GCA_031279835.1 Coriobacteriales bacterium | reverse complement strand
TATGTGGAGGACAAGGACGGCGGCGGTCGCACCCCGACCATCAACCGCATTCAGTCCGCGTCGATACTCACGGATGCCGACTATCAACAGGCGCTGACCTACTCCGACGGCCAGGCCAGGGAGCTGTACCAGGCCGAGGCAGAGTCCATCAACCAGATTCAGAAAGCCGCCCTGACCGTAGTCCAGAGCGAGGAGCCGTACGACGTCTTCATCTGCTACAAAGAAACCGACGCATCCGGCCAGCGCAGCCGGGACTCAGTGCTTGTCCAGGAGCTGTATCAGGAGCTTCTGCGCAACGGCATCCGCCCGTTCTTCGCCCGGGTGACGCTGGAGAGCAAGGGCGGCACCGAGTATGAGCCGATAATCTTTGCCGCCCTGCACTCGGCACAGGCGATGGTGGTGCTCGGCACCGCTAAAGAGCACTTCCAGGCACCCTGGGTGCGCAACGAGTGGAGCCGCTACCAGGCGCTGATGAAGCAGCACCCGGAGAAGAAGCTCTACCCCGTCTACCGCGACATGGACGCTTACGACCTGCCCGATGAGATGTCGCTGCTGCAGGCCTACGATGCCTCGCGCCTGGGATTCATGCAGGACCTGGTACATGGTTTAAAGAAAGTTGTGGATAAGGATGCAGGTGTCGCTGACGGCAGGGTGGTCGCAGCCGTAGGGCATCAGGGCACGGCCGCCCAGGCTGTGTCTGCTTCCGCTGCCGCGCCGCTGGTCAAACGCGCCCGCCTGATGTGCGAGGACGGGGACTTTGCCAAGGCAAATGAGCTGGTGGAGCAGGCGTTGAACCTCGACCCAGAAAACGGCGAAGTCTATCTGGTGGCGCTGATGTCAGAGTGCCAGTGCCGCCAGGAAGAAGAATTGGGCAATCTCGACAAGCCCCTACCCGTTGGCAGCAACTTCCAAAAAATCCTGCGCTTCGGCGATGACGTCCTGAAGCAGCGGCTTGAGGGCTATGCCGCCGCTGCCCAAGCCAACTATGACGAGCAGCAGCGGATAAAGGAGGAGGCGGAAGCCGCCAGAATCAGGGAGGAACAGCTTGTTGCTGCCATCATGCGGTCGGACGAGGACTTCATGAACGGCAAGGCATCCGACAGCCCAGAGGGCAGGCAGCGCCTGAGAGAGGTGCAGGCCGCCATCAGCAGCCTGCAGGCTCAGGAACAGTCACTCTATGACCAGCGCAGGTCGTTTGGACTGTTTGCGGGCAGCGAGAAACGGCAGCTAGATGCCCAGATAGCCCTGGTGCAAGACCAGCGCCTGGGATTTGAGCAGGAAGCCCAGGCCTTGGGCGGCCAGCAGCAACAAAACGGCCTTACGTGGCGGGTTATCGGCCTGGACGAGCCGAGCCAGCGCGTCTTGGCCATCACAGAGGATGTCATTGCCAAGATGCCCTACCATCAACCGGGCGGCGACATTACTTGGGAGGGCTGTACACTGAGGCGCTGGCTGAACGGCGAGTTTTATAACAGCCTGCCTGCCTACATCAAGCCCCGTGTCCTCGAGGCCGTAAACCAGAACCCAGACAATGGCAGCGTTTCTGGCGGCAACCCGACCAGGGACAGGGTGTTCCCGCTTTCAGTAAACGAGGCCAATCGCTACTTCAAAGGCGACAAGGACCGCATCGCGAGGCATAACGGTACGGACAACTGGTGGTGGCTGCGCTCGCCCGGCAACCTTGCCGGCCTCGCCTGCGGCAACAGCGTCGCCGACGACAACCTCGGTGTCCGTCCCGCTTTATGGCTGAATCTGTAATCGGGAATCTTTGAATCTTATGAGTGGAGCCACGATTGAGCAAGAGCTTGGGCATGAGCAGTAAGCAAAGCGAGCTGATAGTCATCACCAAGGCAAAAGACCTCTGCGCCTATGTTATGGCGACTACCCAAAAGTCGCCAAAGCAGTTCCGCTTCAGCTATGTCGGCAAGATGCAGAGCTTGGTGCTAGACGCAATGGAAGACATACTACGGGCTAATGAGCTGCTGGTCGGCGGCAGGCACGGCAACGCCAACTGCCAGAGGCGCTACGAATACCAGCGAGACGCCCTGACTAGTATAAAGCTATTATGTTATTTTGCAGAGATGTCATTGGCCCAAGGCTGCATCCTGATGCGCCAGTATGAGCAGATTGCAAAAATGGCCACAGACTGCCGCAACCTGCTAGGTGCCTGGATAAACAGCGACCGTAAGCGGTTGATGCCCGATACGGGCTGAAAATCGAGGGATCAAGGCTGTAAAACGGACAACTGGTGGTGGCTGCGCTCACCCGGCAACAATGCCAACAACGCCGCGAACGTCAACAACGACGGCAACGTCAACACCAACGGCAACAACGTCGACAACGACAACAACGGTGTCCGTCCCGCTCTAACCCGGTAGTGAGAAGCTCTGCCTTATGTGGGCAGGCCAGTGCGCCGGGGCTAAAGGAGCCTGGTCCCTGCCTAAGGAGGCACTGCATGACTTGCGGTGCGTGAGCTTGGGCGAATATGAACCGGCGGCATGGTGGACGCGCAAGGCTTTCGCCATTACGGGGCCGCAGCTGACAGGCTGCGGCCCCCCTCCGGGCAGCTAGGAGGCATATGGACGACTACGGCAGGATCTGCGACTTCTCCAACCTTTACGCAGCCCATCTCAAGACGCGGCTGGGCAAGCGCCATAAGGCCGAAGTCATTGGCTTTGAGGTCAACTTAGGCTACAACCTCACCTTGTTGTCCCGAATGCTTCAAGACGATGCCTATTTGCCGCTGCACTACTATGGCTTCAAAGTCTTTGAGCCAAAGGAGCGCGACATCCATGCGCTGCGGTATCCCGACCGTGTCGTGCAGCGCTGCCTCTGCGACCAGGTCCTGCTGCCCGCAATCGAGCCGAGGCTGCTATACGACAACGCCGCCTGCCGGAGGCATAAGGGCATGCACTTCTCACTTGACAGGCTTTCGAAGTTCATGCGCGAGCACTATCGGGCGTTTGGCAACAAGGGTTATGTGCTCAAATGCGACGTCTATAAGTACTTTAAAAGCATCAGCCACCAGGCCCTGTTGCAGAAGCTGGGGGGCTTGCCTTTGAGCGGCAGGATGCAGGCGTTTATTGCGGGCATGATAGACAGCTATCATGACGTGCCCGGATGCGGCCTGCCATTAGGCAACCAGTCTAGCCAGTGGTTCGCGCTTTACTATCTGGACGGTGTGGACCGCCTGGTCAAGGAGCAGCTTGGCATCAGGGGCTATGTGCGCTACATGGACGACTTCATACTGCTCCACCCAGATAAGCCCTACTTGACGGAGGCCAGGCTGAGGATAGAGGAATACATGCGCGAGCGGCTGTGCCTACGGCTGAACAGCAAGACACAGCTGATGCCCTTTCGTTGCGGTGTTGACTACCTTGGCTTCCACCTTTGCCCCACTGGCAGTGGCAGGATACTGCGGCGTCTGCTGCCAGCAGCCAAGCGTCGCATCAAGCGCTCTGTGCGAGGATTGCGCGACGGCATGGCAAACGGCTTGTTGACTGCCGATGAGCTGCGCCAGGGCTTTGCGTCCTACAAGGGCCACTTGGGACATGCTGACTGCCAGGGTCTTATCCATAAGCTAATGCTATAGTCAAGATGGATCCTGCGACTACGGCGCGAAGCGCTGTAGTCGCAGGATCCATCCATGAATCAGCAGTAGAGACCGACAAGCCCCGCCACACCGATGCCCAGGTTGGCGAGCAGGCCCGTTCCAAGCGCGACTTCACCCCGACGGGGCTGCACTTGGCCTGGACTTCATATGCCAGTGTGGCGCGAACAGAAGCGGCAGGGGTGTGTCTCAAACAAGTAGACCGATAGAGCAGATGCAAAAAGTGGCGCAATAGGTAATAACTGTTCTAGTGCTAATAGAAAGAGGTAGATATGCTGACACATGAAGCTATTACTGCCGCTGTTGCTATGGCGGCGAGACAATACCCGCTCGCGAAAGTATCCTATTTTGGATCATATGCGGACGGAAATGCAAATGAGGCAAGCGATTTGGACTTGCTTGTCGAGTTTATTGAGTCTTCAGTGTCAGTACTGACTATACTGGACTTAAAATACTATCTTGAGGACCTATTAGAAAAACAGGTTGAAGTAGTCCATGCGCCAATACCGGATGCGGCAATAATTGAAATAGGACATGTGGTGTTCGTATACTGGCTTGCGAGACATTGCGGCTCATGGCTACTTCACGCTCCGGATGGACGACGTTTAGGTTTATGCAGTGAGAGACATGCCTGAGCTAACGTGCAAGATCAACGCGATTCTCGATAATGAGGCTTAGAGAGGTTTACGTGGTGGGCGCAGGCGAGGTCGGCGCTGCTCCAGAGTCTGTAGCTGAGGAGATGGGCGAGCTGCTCGACGAGATCGCTGCCACCGATGACCCTTCTGTGCAGGCTTTGACAGCGGCAGCTTGCCTCCATGCCAAGTTTGAGAACATTCATCCCTTTGCAGACGGCAATGGGCGTGCCGGCAGGGTACTGATGAACTATTTCTTACTGGTTTACCATCACCCTCCCATAACCGTGTTCGACGTAGACCGGACCACATACTACCAGGCACTTGGCGCGTTCGACCTCAATCAAGACATACAGCCGCTCAAATTCTTCTTAGAACGGCAGACCGTGAAAACCTGGGAGAAGACTTTACGCCGCGAGCGCAGACGCAGCAATCGCAATCAGGTGTGTGTGCACCCGGAGGAAGGCGATGGCCAGTTTAATAGTATTAGCCGCCTGCTCCTGTTGCCATAGAGATAAAAACAGGCCAGAGACATCGTGTCTCTGGCCTGCGTATGTGTGGTCGCGGGGACCGGATTTGAACCGATGACCTTCGGGTTATGAGCCCGACGAGCTACCAGACTGCTCCACCCCGCATTGTGGGAACAAACAGAGTACTAGACCTGCGCCCATAATGCAAGTGGCAATTTCTCGACACTTGCTTGCCTGCGCCGCGTGCTCCTTCTCGCGTGCGCCTCGTGCGCCTCCTCGCGTGCGCTCACGACTTGGACGCCGGCGTTTCCTGCGAGCTCTTGAACAGTTCGCCCGCAGCTCCTACAACGTTGGCAAGGCCTTGCATCTCAAGCGGCATGAAGATCTTGGTCGCGTTTCCGTTGGCGACGTACTTCAAGGCCTCAAGGTAGCGGATCGCGAGCAGGTCCTCCGTCGGGTTGCCGTCATGGATGGCGTTGAAGACGTTGCGGATCGCCTGCGCCTCGCCGTCGGCGATAAGGATCTTCTGCTGCCGTTCGGCGTCTGCGATCTCCTTGATCGCGCTTGCGCGGCCCTCGGCCTCGAGGATGGCGCTTTGCTTGGTGCCCTCGGCGCGCGCTATGGCCGCAGTCTTGTCGCCCTCGGCCTCAAGTATCATGGCGCGGCGGTCGCGCTCCGCCTTCATCTGACGGTGCATGGCCTGCGTCACGTCTGCGGGCGGCTCGATGCGCTGAAGCTCGACGCGCACGATGCGGACGCCCCACTTGTCGGTCGCGTCGTCAAGGATGTTGCGAAGCGTTATGTTGATCTTCTCGCGGCTCGTGAGCGACTCGTCGAGCTGCATCTCGCCAACGACGTTACGCAAGTTTGTCTGCGCGAGCTTCGTGGCGGCAAGGTAGAAGTTCGTCACGTTGTAGATAAGCTTGAAGGGGTCAGTGGCCTCATAATAGACCACGGCGTCCACGGTCACGGCCACGTTGTCTTTGGTGATGACTTCCTGTGGCGGAACGTCCACGACGTTCTCGCGCATGTCTACCTTGGTCACCCGGTCAATAAAAGGCACCAGCAGGTGAAGGCCTGGCTCCCAGGTACTCTGATACTTGCCCAGCCGCTCGAGGACGCCTTTCTCGTAGGGGCGGATGATGCGAAACGCGCGTATCGCGAAGATAAGGATCACAATGGCGGCCACTATCCCCAACAGCATCACTCCGGTCACTGGTCCAAACAAGTCGTTGTCCATGGCTCATCCCTCTTTCTGCTCGTCGGTCTCGGTCGAATGTCCGTGCTCGCTCGGCGTGTCGAGGCCAAGCCCGGTTGTCAGGTCGCCTGGCATTACCACGAGGTACGTGCCGCCGATCTCCACGACCGTGACGTGCGTTCCGGGCGCAAGCAACACGCCGCCGCGCACGGCGGCGTTCCAAACCTCGCGCTCGACTCGGACGCGCTGAAGGCCTGCGGGCGCTTTTTCTGCCACTATCTCGCCGCCCATGCCAATCAGCCGCTCAACGCCGCTGCGCTCTTTGGTCGCACGTGTGATGCGATTTGCGAGCGGCCGCATCGCGATGAGCGCGATGACTGACACCACGACAAAAAGAACCCATTGAAGGACGAGGTTGCCTGTTGCGACGTTGGCGATGGCCGCCACGCCTGCGCCAATTGCAAACGGCAGCAAGTAAAACGACGTGGTAAGCATCTCGCCGATGCATAAAAGTGCTGCAAGAACCACCCATATCCAGAACCATGGCAATGTCTCCATGGACACACCTCCTTTGAAGTCTAAGCTCGCTCCTATCATACGCTATAATCATGCCCTCATGGGGCTGGTCGATGTGGCTTTTCGCTCGCTGCTCCCTTCAGCGACCGGTCAAACGGCGAGCTTCTTTGGGGCTGTCGCCGCAAAGTCGCAAAGCCGCGCAGCCAGCGAGTCCCGCGCTCGCAAAGCCGCAAAGCCGCGTAGCCTATTCAGCTCACACAGGCCAAACAGGTATGGAGACTTACAATGCGTCACTCGATTGAGGACCTGATAACACAGGCGATACGCTCGGCAACAGACACCGGCGCCCTCCCGCCCAGCATCGGCGCGGTCCCCGACGTGGCCGTCGAGCGTCCGCGCGACGGCGCGCACGGCGACTGGGCCACCACTGTTGCGCTGCGGCTTTCCAAGCAGCTCGGCCGTCCCCCGCGAGAGATTGCCGCTGCGATAGCCGCCTGCGTCCCGCTTGGCCGCCTCGTGGCCGCCGTCGAGGTGGCAGGCCCCGGCTTTATCAACCTGCGGCTCACCGAGGCCGCCCTCCAAGACACGATACGCAAGGCGCGTGCCGAAGGCGCCCGCTTTGGGAGCTGCGACGCAGGAGGAGGAGAGACCGTCAATGTCGAGTTCGTCTCCGCCAACCCCACTGGCCCCATGCATGTGGGCCATGGGCGCTGGGCCGCTCTGGGCAACGCGTTGTGCAACGTGCTTGCGCACGCAGGATGGAGGGTCACCCGCGAGTTCTACATCAACGACGCAGGCAGCCAGATGGAACTGTTCGGGCACTCGATTGCGTTGCGCTACCGCGAGCTGTGCGGCGAGCACATCGAGATGCCCGAGAACAGCTATGGCGGCGCCTACGTTACCGACATCGCCGCGCGCGTCCTCCAAAGCGACGGCCGGCGCTGGCTTGAGGTCGAGGGAGAAAAGCGCGACGCGCACTTCCGCGAGACAGGCTACCGCCTGATGCTTGAGCAGATGCATAGCGTCTGCGACGCGCTCGGCACGCGCTTCGACGTGTGGTTCAGCGAGCGCAGCCTCTATGAGGCCACAGAAGGCGAAAGCCCCGTCTCCCGTGCGCTCGCTGCCCTCAAAGACCGTGGGTGCCTGTACGAGAAGGACGGCGCCACGTGGTTTCGGACCACCGACCATGGCGACGACAAGGACCGCGTGCTCGTCAAGGCTGACGGCAGCTTCACCTACTTCATGCCTGACATCGCCTATCACATCAGCAAGTTCGAGCGCGGGAGCAGCTACCTGGTGAATATCTGGGGCGCCGACCACCACGGTTACATCCCCCGCATGCAGGCCGCCTGTGCCGCGCTCGGCCAGGGGGGCAGGCTCACGGTCGTTCTCGGCCAGCTTGTCAACTTGTTTCGCGCGGGGGAGGCGGTCCGCATGTCAAAGCGCGCCGGAGAGCTCGTGACCTTCGAGGAGCTTGTCGAGGAGGTCGGCCCCGACGCCACCAAGTACCTCATGCTCGCGCGCTCCAGCGACCAGCCCATAGACTTCGACATCGAGGCTGCCAAGAAGCAGGACGCCTCCAACCCGGTGTACTACGTCCAGTACGCGCACGCCCGCATCTGCTCGCTGCTGCGTAAAGCTGCCGAAGAGGGGATAAGCCCCGGCGAAATCGACGCCGCCGACCTGGCGCTGCTGGTCGATGCCTCTGAGCTTGAGCTCGCGCGCGTGTTCTCGCGTTTGGCCGAAGTGGTGGAGGGCTGTGCCCGCGATTATGCTCCTTTTAGGCTCACCCACTATGCCGAGGAGCTCGCGACGGCGTTCCACCGCTTCTACACCGAGTGTCACATCGTCGGGCCCGACCGCGCTCTGAGCGCGGCCAGGCTGTATCTCGCCGATGCCGCCCGCAGCGTGCTCGCCACGACGCTCGGGCTTCTGGGCGTCAGCGCCCCCGAGCGGATGTAGCGCTTGGCCGGCAGCCGGGGCCTCTTATATCTGCCGCACTTCCAAGACCTGCGTCATTCCCGCGCCACACGTTTTGGCGAATGTCGTACCATAATTCGCACAGGCTCAGCTCACAGAGCTCCCAGACCGGCTGGGCGCGGCTGCGCCAGGCTACAGAGAGAAGGCACCGTGGCACATCTGGCCCATGACCCTCATAAGCGCCCCGACCGTCTGACCGCAGCGGATCTTGCGCCTCTCGCTCCCCTGACCATGGAGGTCAGGGACGGGGCGCTGTTTGTTGGCGGGGTGAGCCTCGTCGAGCTTGCGCAACGCGAGGGAACCGCGCTCTATGTCATGGACGAAGAGCATATCAGGGTACAGTTGCGGCGCTATCGCAGCGCGTTCGCAGACGCGCCTTCCGGGATTGGCGTCGTCTATGCCGGAAAAGCGTTCATTGCCCGAGCGCTGTGCGACCTGCTTGCTGAAGAGGACTGCCTCCTCGACGTGAGCAGCGGCGGTGAGCTCTTCGTCGCGCTTGCGGCAGGCTTCGACCCTGGGCGCGTCGTCGTCCACGGCAACAACAAGACCCCGCGCGAGCTTGCCGAGGCCATTGAGGCAGGCGTGGGGAGGGTAGTGGTCGACTCGCTTGAAGAGCTTGAGCTATTAAGTTCTCTTGCTGTTAAGTTTGGGGCTGTGCAGCCGGTCTTCCTGCGGATAAAGCCCGGCATCGTCGCCGACACCCATGAGTACGTTCAGACGGGCGCCGAGGACTCGAAGTTCGGGTTTGGGCTGGCAGACGGCGCAGCGCTCGAGGCGGTGCTGCGCGCCCGTGAGCTCGCGGGCGTGCAGCTCAAAGGACTGCACGTGCACATCGGCTCGCAGATCTTCTC
Source organism: Coriobacteriales bacterium (assembly GCA_031279835.1). Taxonomy (GTDB): domain Bacteria; phylum Actinomycetota; class Coriobacteriia; order Coriobacteriales; family UBA8131; genus JAITHV01. The sequence continues at coordinate 14,237 of JAITHV010000076.1, read as the reverse complement.
CCTTGACCCTTACCGGCGCGTCTTGGAGGTCATGGCAGGGTTCATGGCAGAGCTGCGTGACGCGCACGGCGTCGTCTTCGAGGACTTCGACCTCGGCGGCGGGCTGGGCATTGCCTACGGGCTTGATGACGCGCCCTCAAGCATCGAGGACTTCGCCCGTGTCGTCTCTGAGGCGCTACGCGAGAACTGCGCGGCGCACGGGCTTGCGGTCCCCCGCCTGCTGGTAGAGCCAGGGCGCTCGGTGGCGGCTGTGGCTGGCGTGGCGCTTTACACGGTAGGCTGCGTCAAAGTGCTCGAGGGCGTGCGCACGTACGTCGCTGTCGACGGCGGGATGTCCGACAATATTCGCACCGTGTTGTATGGCGCGCACTACGAGGCCCTGGTCGCCAGCCGCGCTGACGAGCCGCGCGACGCGATCGTGACCATTGTGGGCAAGCACTGCGAGAGCGGGGACGTGCTCATCGTGGACGCCTCCTTGCAGGCGCCAACGCCTGGCGACATCGTGTGCGTGCTCGGGACCGGCGCCTACTGCCGCTCTATGGCGAGCAACTACAACATGCAGCCGCGTCCCGCCGTCGTGTTCGTGCGCGACGGGACCGCGCGCACCGTGTTGCGCCGCGAGACCTACTCAGACCTGCTCGCCTGCGACGTGCTGTAGCGCGTGAGCGAGCCAAGCATTCAGACACTCACGAAAGGAAAACAGCTCATGACCACTGACATCAGGCCCGTCAACATCGGCCTCATCGGACTTGGCACCGTCGGAGGAGGCGTCGTGCGCATCCTCAAGGAGCACCATGACGACTTCCTGCGCGACCAAGGCGTTGACATCAGGCTCGTGGCCTGCGCGTCGCGGATGGAGGAGGAGGCCGTCGCCCTCGGCGTGCGCGACCTGTTCTCGTTCGACGGCAGCGACGTGATCAACAACCCAGAGGTAGACATCGTGGTCGAGCTCGTCGGCGGCACCGGTGTGGCGCGCGAGTTCGTCTATGCCGCCCTCGAGTCAGGGAAGCGCGTCGTCACGGCGAACAAGGCGATCATGGCGACCTGCGGCCACGACCTGCTCGGCGTAGCCGGGGCCAAAGGCCTCGAGGTTGCCTTCGAGGCCTCGGTAGGCGGCGGAATCCCGATTATCGGCGCCCTGCGCAACTCGTTGATCGGCAACCGCATCGAGCGCGTCGTCGGCATCGTGAACGGCACCACCAACTACATGCTCACGCGCATGGGGGAGTCTCATCTCGACTACGCTACGGCGCTCGCCGAGGCGCAGGCCAACGGCTTTGCCGAGGCGGACCCCTCGGCCGATGTCGGAGGGGCCGACGCTGCGGCGAAGATCGCCATTCTCACCACGCTTGCCTTTAACACCGAGGTCGTGCTTGAGCAGGTGCCGACTGAAGGCATAACCGCTCTGGCCCCGATCGACCTTGAGTACGCCGAGCAGATGGACAAGACCGTGAAGCTGCTTGCCGTCGCCCTGCGGACGCCTGAAGGGATTGACATGCGCGTGCACCCCACCATGTTGCCCAAGGCGCACCCGCTCGCCTCGGTGAGCGGCGTGTTCAATGCCATCTATGTGGTAGGCGACGCAGTGGGGGAGACCATGTTCTACGGAGCTGGCGCCGGGTCTGGGCCTGCCGCCTCCGCCGTGGTCGGCGACATTATCGAAGTCGCGCAGCGCATTACTTACGGCATCACGCGCCCCTTCCTGCGCTTTGGCACCGAGCAGCTGCCGCTTGTTCCCTCTGCTGATGTTGTCAGCAGCTTTTATGTTCGCCTGCCGGTCCCCGACCGAAGCGGCATCGTCGCTCTGACCGCTAAGGTCTTTGCCGACAACGACGTGTCGATCGCCTCGATGATGCAGGGCGCCGCCGACGACTCGGACGGCACGGCGCAGCTTATCTACGTGACGCATCCCGTGCGCGAGGGCGCTTTGCGCGCCACTCTTGAGGGGATACAGGCCACCGGCGTCCTTACCGGCGAGCCAGTGGTCATACGTGTCGAAAACCCGTAAGAGACTGTTCGTGGGCGTCCCGGGGCGTCCCGGGGCGCTCGCGGCGCTGGGGCGCTGGGGCGCTGGGGCGCTCGCGGCGCTGGGGCACCGGGACGCAGGGACGCCTTCGTGCAGTTTTTTGTTTCTGTGCTTGCGAATCATCGCTCTATGGTATAGTGGACTCACTGACTCCCCTGACATAAATGAACCTGCCCTCCCACGGGGATGGGCTGCATGGGCAGGCAGGCAGGTAGCATTTGAGTTGCATTGAACGCTGACAAACCCTTCGCATACCCGATACCGCACGGCCTGGCACGCTCTATGTGTGCCCAGCGGATAACGGGGCAAGGCAGTTGCCTGGCATTTCAACCTAAGAAAGGAACTACGACGTGAAGTTCTTCCTTGACACGGCCGACCTCGGCGAGATTGCTGAGGCTGCGAGTTGGGGCGTTCTCGCAGGCGTGACTACGAATCCTTCTCTCTACGCGCGCATTGGCGGCAAGCTTTCAGACTTCGAGACGCATGTCAGGCGCATCTGCGACCTGGTGGACGGCCCGGTCTCTGCCGAGTCGACCGCAACAGGCCGTGCGGACATCGTGGCGCAAGGCCGAGCGCTTGCCGCGTTGTCTCCGCAGGTCGTCGTCAAGGTGCCGGTCACCGTCGAGGGCCTGGCCGCGACGCGCGCGCTAGCTGACGAGGGAGTCCGCGTCAACATGACGCTGTGCTTTTCGGTTCCCCAGGCGATACTCGCCGCCCGCAGCGGCGCGCGTTATGTGAGCCCGTTCGTCGGGCGATTCGATGACATCGCAGAAGACGGCGCGTCGCAGCTCGGCGACATCGTTGAGGCGCTCGGCAACTATGACTTGAGCAGCTGCGGGGTGGCGCACGAGACCATCGAGGTGATTGCCGCCTCAGTGCGCAATGCTGGGCATGTTACGCAGGCGGCACTGCTCGGCGCCGACATCGCGACCGTGCCCTTCAAGGTGTTGAAGGCCTGCGTCGCGCATCCGTTGACAGATCGCGGGCTAGACGCCTTCGATAAGGACTGGAAGAAAGTGACAAACGCATGACCGATTCCAACGACAAAAGCGACACTACAACGACACTCGACATACAGCCGGTGATAGCAAAGCCGGCGCCGGGGCGCAAGCCGCGCCGATCGACCGCCGAGTCGAAGGCAGCCGAGGCTGTCCCCTCTGCGCCGCTTGACACCCTCAAAGGGGCGAGCGCGCCATCGGGCAGGAACGAAGGGTCCTCGACTCCTCCGGCCACGTCGGCAGCTGCCGGCGCCGACGAGGCAGTGGTTGCTGCTCCCAAGCGCCGCGGGCGTCCGCCCAAGAGCTCTTTGCCTGCCGAGGCATCCGCCCGCAGCGCTGAGGCTCTCGCCCCTGCCCCCACGCCCCCTTCGTCTTACAGCATCGGATCGGGCGATGTGGGCGAGGCGCCCCCCAAGCGCCGTGGGCGTCCGCCCAAGAGCGCCTCGTCGCAGGCAGGAGGGACGTACTCTTCAGGTCCTGCCGCCCCGTCATTCTCCTCATCTTCAGGGTCAGGCGGCAGCTGGGGGTCCAGCAACTCCTACTCCCATTCGGGCAAGGGCGGGAGGCAAAACAACTACCAAGGCCAGAAAAACCAGCAAGACGTGCGCCGCCAGCGCCGCACGTTTGCCAACAACCGCGAGATCGTGCCCTCAACGACCAGGGACGACCTCGTGGCCCTCAAGGTCACAGAGCTTCGGGCCAAGGCGGCAGAGCTGGAGATCGACATCACGAACATCCGCAAGAAGGACGAGCTGGTAGACACGGTGCTCTCAGCCATTGTCAAGGCCGAGGGCTTTATCGACTGCGAGGGCATACTCGACCTTCTCCCTGAAGGCTACGGGTTCTTGCGCACATCAGGCTACTTGCCCGGCGAGACCGACGTCTACGTGGGCATGGCGATGGTGCGTCGCAACGGGCTGCGCAAAGGCGACTTCATCGCCGGCCAGGTGCGCCCTGCCCGCGAGAACGAGAAATTCGCCGCCCTGCACCGCATAGACAACGTCAATGGCACCTTGCCCGAAAACCTGCGGTTCCGTGCGCGCTTTGCCGACTTGACGCCGGTGTACCCGGATGAGCGCCTGCTCATGGAACATGGGCGCGAGACTATCACAGCTCGCACGATCGACCTGGTGGCTCCGATCGGCAAAGGCCAGCGCGGTCTTATCGTGTCGCCTCCCAAAGCAGGAAAGACCACCATCCTCAAAGACATCGCTGCGGCGATAAGCGCCAACGACCCCGAGGTGCACCTCATGTGCCTGCTTGTGGACGAGCGTCCCGAGGAGGTCACCGACATGGAGCGCTCCATCAAGGGAGAAGTCATATCCTCGACCTTCGACATGCCGTCTGAGAACCACATCGCCGTGGCCGAACTGGTGGTCGAGCGCGCCAAGCGCCTGGTCGAGACGGGAAAGGACGTAGTTATCCTCCTCGACTCGATAACGCGTCTCGCACGCGCCTACAACCTCGCCCAACCCGCGTCAGGACGCATACTTTCGGGCGGCGTCGACTCGACGGCGCTGTATCCTCCAAAACGATTCCTCGGTGCTGCGCGCAACATCGAGGGCGGTGGATCGCTCACCATTCTAGCCTCTGCCCTTATCGACACCGGCTCGAAGATGGACGAAGTGATATTTGAGGAGTTCAAAGGCACCGGCAACCTCGAGCTCAAGCTCGACCGCGACCTCGCCGACCGCCGCGTGTTCCCGGCTATCGACCCGGTGTCGAGCGGCACGCGCAAGGAAGAGCTGCTTCTCGACACGCAGGAGGCCCCCCTCATCTGGGCCGTTCGTCGCATTCTTGCTAATATGAACAATACCGAGCGGGCGATGGAAATGCTCATCAAGTCGCTCAAGCAGACGCAGAACAACACCGAGTTCCTCATGCGAACGGCGAAGAAGGCGCAACAGCGCAACTCGTCAGAGTCAGTGGAGCTGTAGGGAGGCGCCAGCTTGTAACTGGCAGGAGGACCGGGGACACGGGCATCCCGGTCCCGGGAAAGGGTAACCATGGGTTTGTTTTCGCGATACGACAGTCTGCCCGACGCGGGGGCGCGCGCAGGCGACTGTCAAGACGCACGAAGTCCTCAAGGGACAAAGCCTCGGCAAGGGCGCTTTGGCGCGGGCTGCGAGCATGGCCTGGCGCGAAGGGCGCCTATGTCGCTGGCGTGCTTGCTGGCATTGTGCCTTGTTGCCATGGCGCTGCCCTTGTCGGGCGCCTGCTCGCCTGGCGGCGCCGGCCAAGGCCAGGGCACCGTTATTGGGAGGGATGCGGCGGGAAACCCTGTTTATGCGCCCACTGACGAGATAGTCGTCGCGACCATGGCGACCGAGGACCTGCTGCCTCTGTGGGTGGCCGAGCGCGAAGGAGCCTTTGAGAAGCGGGGAATCCGGGTCCGCATCGAGACCTTCCAAAGCGCGCAGGAGCTTATGGCCGCCATAGCCTCAGGCGAGGCCGACTTCGCCATGACCGACCCGCTTGTGGCCGCGACGCTGAGCGCCGCAGGCACTCCGGTTGTCATGGAATGGGTGACTCTAGGGGCGACGAGCCAACAAGGGCGCTTCGGCATCATGACGACGCCGGACTCAGGGATAAAGACGCTGCGCGACCTTGCGGGCAAGCCGATCGGGGTGGGGCAGAACACCTTGCTCGAGTATGTGATGGACCAGCTCATGCTCGACGCTGGCATTCCGGCCGATTTGATCGTCGCCGAGCAAGTGCCCAAGATCCCCGTTCGCTTCGAGCTCATGCGCTCGGGCAAGGTGGCAGCCGCCGTCTTGCCGGGGACCATGCTTGCCCTAGGCGAGAAGGAAGGCATGGTGACGGTTGCAGAAGACAGCTACAGCCGCAACCTGTCGCAGTCTGTCATGGTCTCGCGCGCTGATTTCTCGCGGACTTCTCAAGGAGAGGCGGTCACCGCACTGTTGCGCTTCATCTGGGACGAGGCGGTCGCAAAGGTAAACGGCGACCCATTGTCGTTTCGCGGGCTGTTGGTCGAGAGCGCCTCGCTGCCAGAGGCAATACAGGAATCGTTCCCGATTAGCGCGTACCCCAAGGCAGCGCGCCCGACGGCAGCCATGATCGACCCGCTTCTGGCATGGATGCTCGCGAAGGGCTATCTCAAGGCGCCGCTGAGCTATGACCCCATGACCGGCATGTTCAAGGAGGCTTGATCCATGCAAGGAACACAGGACGCGGCGACGGGCGCCTCGGCTACTCCGAGGGACGGACGGCTGCTCACGTTTGACGCAGTCTCGCTGACCTACCGGGGACAAGCCGGTGACATACATGCCGTCGAGGACTTCTCGCTTGAAGTGGCGCGCGGCGAGTCTGTCACGGTTATTGGCCCTTCTGGCTGCGGGAAGTCAACCGTGCTCCTCTTGGCCGCCGGCCTTTTGGCCCCCGGAGCCGGGCGCGTCGAGGTCGAAGGAAGCGAGCTTGTCTCCCCACGCCTCAATACGGCGCTTATCCTCCAGGATTTCGGGCTTCTCCCTTGGAAGACCGTGTTCGACAACGCAGAGCTTGGCTTGAGCATCAGGAAGCTTGACAAGCTTGAGCGGCGCAAGCGAGTTGACGAGGCGCTCAGGCAGGTCGAGCTCTCAGACTTTGCCAAGGCTTACCCTGCCGAGCTTTCGGGAGGCATGCGGCAACGGTTGGCGCTCGCGCGTGTCCTGGCCCTAGACGTGGACCTCCTGCTCATGGACGAGCCGCTTAGCTCGCTTGACGCCTTGCTGCGTGAGGGCATGCAGGACGTCTTGCTGAGACTGTGGCGCTCGCGCGGCTATGCGCAGCTCATGGTGACCCACTCGATCGAGGAGGCAGTGTGCCTCGGGCAGCGTGTCATCTGCATGGGCCCACGCCCTGGGCGGGTCGTGGCAGAGATACCTAACCCAGAAGCGGGCTCGCCTGACTATCGCTATACCCCGCTGTTTCATGAACGGTGCCGTTCGGTGCGCAGGCTCATGCACGAGCTGACGCTCTCGGTGCCTGCTCCTGTGCAGGCCCCGACTCTTGCAACGGGGCCCGCCCCGTCCCTCACTGAGGGCTCTGTTGAGAAGGCCTTGCCACTGCGTGCACAAGAAGCCGAGCTTGAGCCGATGGTTGAGGAGGCTAGCGAGCCGCTGGTCGTTCCTGAGCCGGAGCCAGAGCCGGAGCCTGAGCCGCTGGTCGTTCCTAAGCCGGAGCCTCTGGTCGTTCCGGAGCCTGAGCCTGAGCCTCTGGTCGTTCCTGAGCCAGTTTTCGTTCCGGAGCCGGAGCCGGAGCCTGAGCCGCTGGTCGTTCCTGAGCCGGAGCCTCTGGTCGTTCCTGAGCCAGTTTTCGTTCCTGAGCCGGAGCCGGAGCCGGAGCTGCTGGTCGTTCTGGAGCCGGAGCCGGAGCCGATCTCCGTGCCGGTGGTTGTCTCAGAGCCGGAGCCAGAGCCGAGCTCCGTGCCTGATGGCCTGGCAGGGGCTGCGCTTGTCGATCAAGGGGACGCAGGCTTTGTTGCCGTGTGGGAATCTGAGCCGGACCCAGAGCCGGAGGCTGAGGTGGAGTCGGGCCACGTGCCTGATCTTTCATCAGTGCCTAAAGCAGCTCCTGAGCCCGTGGCCATGCATGAAGAGGCCGATTCTGTTGTCATTTGGGAGTTCGAGCCAGACCCAGAGCCAGAGCCAGAGCCAGAGCCTGCTACTGATCTCCGGCAGGAATTCGAATGGGAGCTTGAGGAAGAGCCGGTTGCTGAGTCCACCCTGCCCAGCCTTGAGTCAGGCCAAACTACCGAAGTGCCGCATGCAGCTGTGTCTGGCCTCATTCCTGAGCCTTCGCCTGACTTTTGGGCAACGCTTGATCCTGTTGCTGAGACCATGGCGCCAGGCTTTGGCCCGTTATCGGCACCAACGCCGACGCCGGAGCCGACGCCGGAACCGACGCCGGCGCCGACGCTGGCGCCGACTCCAACGCAAACGCCCGCTTCGGTGCCAACGTCGGTGCCAGCATCATGCCCCGAGCCGTTGCCAGACGTTCCTGCCGTGCCTTTGAGCGAGCCCTTTGCGCCACCGCCTGCCCATGAGAAGTCCCCCCAGGCGGCGCCCGTCTTTATCTACCAGAGCGGCAGTCGTCCAGGCAGCCGCGGCAGACACCCGGGCACACAGGATCACCCTGCTCACAGCCCTGTCGGACATGAAGGGCACATCGACAGCCAAGGCGGTGAGAACAATGCCACAAAGCTCTAAGAGCGAGGAGGGACGCACGACCAAAGGCGCAGCAATCACGCAGCGTCTCGCCTCGAAGACGTCAACGGCAAGCTCGTCGGGGGCGGCTCCTCGCATGTTCGCCCGATTGACAGCTGCCGCGCCCGAGATGCGCCGTCCGCGGCAAACGGCAGCGCGCAAGGCTTTTGGCTACCTCATTGCCCTGGTAGCCGTCTTGGCTTGCTGGCAGCTGCTTGCGTTTGCTGTTAACTCTCCCGCGCTGCCAGGGCCGCTGGTCACCATTCCGCTCATCGCGCTCTATGCGCCTCAGATCGTGCCTGACCTGCTGGTGAGCGTGTATCGAGTGGTTGCGGCAATCCTTGTCGGCACAGCCCTCGCCATGCCGCTCGGCCTTGTGGCGGGACGCTCGCCGCGCGTCGACGCGGTGGTCGCGCCGCTGATGTACCTACTCTATCCGATACCAAAGATCGTGTTCTTGCCCGTGTTGTTGGTCTTGCTCGGGCTTGCCGACGCCCCCAAAATAGCGCTCATTGCACTAACGATTTTTTTTCAGGTGCTGGTCACCGTCCGCGACGCCGCTCGAAACGTTTCGGACTCGGCTATTCTGAGCGTGCGCTCGCTGGGCGCGTCGAGGCTTCATGTCTACCGGCATGTCATTGTGCCGGCCGCGCTCCCAGAGCTCTTTACTGCTTTGCGGATAAGCTCAGGCACTGCAATCGCCATCCTCTTTTTTGCTGAGGCGTTCGCAGGGCGCACCGGTCTCGGTTACTTCATCTCTGACTCCTGGGGGATGCTAGACTATCCGCGCATGTTTGTCGGCATAATAGCCATGGCGCTTTTGGGTGTGGCGATTTACGAGCTGTTCGATTTTTTGGAGCGGCGACTGAGCCGTTGGCGCTAACAGGTCATTCAAGCTGCGGCACGTCGTAAAAAACCGCTCCAAAGGCCACCCTAGTCAAACCTCGTGTGATGTGGTATAAATTGTGGTTGCAGTTTTCTGCGGAAACCTGCGCCGTATGCGTACGGCATCGTACAGTCTGTCTATTGAGGAAGTGGGCGTTTGTCCCGCTTTCTTTTGTTAGGAGCATATGAGGTCAGGCAAGACACAGGCCATCATCGAGGCGCTTGAGCCGCTTGCAGTCGAGAATTCCTTCGAACTGGTTGACGTCGAGCTCGTCGGCAGCGCGCGCAACCCCCTGCTGCGCGTGCTCCTCGACCGCCCGCACGTTCCCGACGGCCCGTCACTTGACGATATTGCGTCGGCGAGCAGTTGGATAAACTCCTGTCTCGACGCCCTCGACCCGGTTAAAGGGGCATACACCCTTGAGGTCTCGTCTCCCGGCATAGACCGCCCGTTGCGCACCCTCGAGCACTTCAAGAGGTTTGTCGGCGAGCGCGCCCATGTTGCGACGGCTCCGCAAACTGCCCACGGCGGCCGCGCGAAGTGGACAGGGCTGCTTGCAGGCGTCGAGGGCACCGAAGTGCTTCTCGAGGTCGATGGCGCCGTTGCGCGCCTCGAGTTCTCGCAGATACGCAAAGCAAACTTACTAGGGGCAATTGACTTTACCAAAGGCAGCAACACGAGCGGGAAGGAATCATGATGTCATCAGAACTGGTGGCCGCGTTAGAGGCGTTGGCGCAAGAGAAGAACATCGACGAGGCGTACCTCCTGGAGCGCCTTGAGCAGTCGCTCGCGAAGAGCTACCAGAGCATCCTCGACCTCGAGTGGGACGCGCGGGTGACTATCAACCGTGAGACGGGTGCCATTTGCGTCTACGAGCTGGTCCCGGTCGGCGAGCCAGACGAGGAGACGGGCGAGTACGAGGAATACGAGGAGCGAGACGTGACGCCGCGTGAAGTCAGCAGGATCGCCGCGCAAAACGCCAAGAGCGTGGTCAACTCCATCGTGCGCGACGCGGCCCGTCAGGCCATCTACACCGAGTTTGCCAGTCGCAAGGGCGAACTCGTCAACGGCACGGTGCTTCAAAGCACCCCTGACTTCACCATTATCAAAGTGCGCGACGGCGTAGAGGCCGAATTGCCGCACTTCGACCGCAAGCGTCACCCCAGCGAGCTCAACGAGAAGCCCGACAACGAGCACTACCGCCACAACCAGCGGCTCAAGTCATGCATCGTCGACGTGCGCGACCCTAACTCACTTGAGACCAACTCACGTGGAGAGAACACCCGCCCCGCCATTGTCGTCAGCCGCACGCACCCTGAGCTTATCCGTCGCCTCTTCGAGATCGAGGTCCCCGAGATATACGACGGGGTGGTCGAGATACAGGCGATTGCGCGCGAGCCTGGCGCCCGCTCGAAGGTTGCCGTCTCGTCGCGCGAGGCCAACCTCGACCCCGTGGGCGCCTGCGTCGGGCCAAAGGGTTCGCGCGTGCGCATGGTTGTCGAAGAGCTGCGCAACGAGCGCATCGACGTCATCCAATGGGACGCCGACCCAGCGGTGTTTGTGGCCAACGCGCTTTCTCCTGCAAAAGTAACGCGGGTGCTCATCGACGAGAACACCCATTATGCGACGGTATTTGTGCCCGACGACCAGCTCTCGCTTGCTATTGGCAAGGAGGGTCAAAACGCCCGCCTTACCGCGCGCCTGACCGGCTGGCACATCGACATAAAAAGCGACTCGCTTATGGCAAGCATGCCGAGCCTTGTCACCGCGCTCATCGACGAGGACGGCGACACGCCTGAGTCTGAGCACGGGCGCTGTGAGTACGTCTCCCCTGATGGCGTCCAATGCCGCAACCACGCGCGCCCCAACTCGAAGTGGTGCGGGGTTCATGAGAAGGAGGCCCGGCAAAAAGGAAAGAAGCCGGCTCAGCAGCATGCCGAGGCAGGAGTCAAAGACGAAGCAGCGGCTCTAACAGCGCCTAATTCGCCTGATGCTTCCGGTGTCCCTGCTTCGCCTGCAGGCTCGGCGAGTGGAGAGGGGCTAGTCTAACACATGCCAATGAAGCGTAGACAACCCCAAAGGACCTGCATAGCGTGCAGGACTGGTGCAGACAAGCGACAGCTGGTTCGCTTTGTGCGCGTTGTCGCACCCAAGCAAGGTGCCTCGGCCGACGACCGGCCGAGCAGCGTGCAATGCGATCCGACAGGACGCCTTGCTGGTCGCGGCGCGTATCTTTGTGCGGACGAGAAGTGCTTTGAGAAAGCCCGCCGCTCGCACTCGTTTGAGCGCGCCTTGCGCTGCACCGTGACGGCCGCCGACTATGAGCGGCTCCAAAAAGAATTCAACAGGTTGTGTGCGCACTTGCGGCACCGTGTAGGGATGGTGGGAAATGCCTAGCGTCAGAGTCCATGAACTGGCCAAGGAGTTCAACATGAACTCCACGGAGCTCCTTAAACGGCTCCAAGACATGAAGATACCGGTCAAGACCCATTCGTCTACGCTGGTGGACGCGTATATTGACAGGATAAAAAAGCAGCTTGCGCCTGAGATAGAGCAGCGAGCCGCCGAGGCTGAGGCCGCGCGCGCAGCAGAAGAGGCCGCCCGCATCGAGGCGGAGGCCAAACAAGCTGCTGAGGAGGCCGCCCGCATCGAGGCGGAGGCCAAACAAGCTGCTGAGGAGGCCGCCCGCATCGAGGAAGAGACCGCCCAAAAGGAGGCTGAGCTGTGCGAGCGGGACACGAGCAGCGAGGGTCAAGAAAGCATGCAGGCCGCTGCAGCAGCACTGGCAGCACCCCTGCCTCTCGACGAGACATCAGGGGCTAAGGTCAAGGCCGAGGCCCTGGTCGAGGCGGCACCTGCCTCAGCTGCTGCAATTGCCGCTCCTGCGGCACCTGCTGCAATTGCCGCTCCTGCGGCAGCGTCGTCTGATGCTCTTGGCACGGTCACGGCGTCAGCGTCCCATGCCACTGGCAAGGAGGCGTCATCAACAGGCGCTCCGACACCCGCAGCCGCTGCACAAACAGGGACTCTTGCGCAGCATGACTCGAAGCCAGGGTCGCCGTCTGTTATCGCTGAGGGCACGAGCGCGCGGGTTGCCACAACGCCCACTGCCACTACAACTGCGACCGCTGCAGCAGCGTCTAGGGTTGGCGAAGTGACTGTTGCAGCCCACGCGGCCAGCGAGGCCCCTGCGGACTTGCCCCAGATGAATGCGACTTCCGCCGTCCCTGCAAGAACCGCACCGGTGCCTGCTCCTGCCGTGCCTGCTCCTGCCGTGCCTGCTCCTGCTGTGCCTGCTCCTGTCGTTGACTCAGGTGCTGTGCGCATCGAGGCCGCAGCCAGCGAAACTGCCGCAGTCGCAGCGTCGTCCGAGGCAACTGCATCTGAGCAGCAGCCCACAAAAGGCCCCATCAAGCCGCCGCCTCGCTTTACTGGCCTGCTCTCACAGATCGAGGCTGAGCGCGAGCGCCTCGAGGCCGAAAAAGAACAGAAGCGTCGCGCGGCGGCGGAGGCAAAGGCGGCAAAAGGCAAAGCGTCGCGGCAAGGGACTGACGGCGCGGGTGCCCTTGGCGCCACAGGGCGCACTGCCGGCCATGGCGGCGCTTCGGGCGCTGCTGCTGGTGCGTCGGCTGCCGGCCACGGCCAAGGGCAAGCTTCAACGGCCAGGCATGCCGGCGCCCACTCAGAGGCTGCTCCAGGCACGGCGCTCGTGACAGACGACGTATTGTCCGGCGTCGCGACTGCTGCAGGCGAGCAAGGATCCTCGGAGCGCAAGTCAGGCAAGGGCAAACGCTCACACGGCGCAGAGCGCAGCGAGGCCACCGAGGCCGGCCGGAGAAAGACTGCCAGCAAGGAGGCGAAGCGTGGCGGCAGCGCTGTGGCGCCGACGCCTGCTTTGCGCTACACGCCGAGCTATGGCACCGACGAAGACAGCTCAGAAGACGAGCGCTACCGCCAGATGGCTCTCGACGCCGAGCAGCTTCAGCGCGAGCGCGTGCTCGCTGAGGCGCGCGCGGCCGTGGACGCGGCTACGGGCGACGAGGGCGGCAGGCGACGAAAGCGACGCGAGAAGCGAGTCGCAGAAAAGAAGGAGCGCGCCGAGCTTGAGGCGATCGAGAAAGGCCTCGACCCCGATATCGTCCTCGATAGCTCGCTTGTGCAGATAACCACAGGCGTCACCGTACAGGAGTTTGCCGACACCCTCGGCGTCGCCTCTAACGACGTCGTCAAAAAGCTCTTCCTGTTGGGAAGCCCTCTCACGGTGACTCAGACAATGACTGACGAGCTTGTCGAGCTCATAGCCGACGACCTCGACAAGAAGATCCGCATCGTCTCGCCAGAGGAGGAGTACGCTATCCAGATACAAGACGATCCAAACGAGCTGCGTCCGCGTCCGCCTGTCGTCACAGTCATGGGCCATGTGGACCACGGCAAGACATCCCTGCTTGACGCAATTCGTGAGACGGGCGTGGTAGCGACTGAGGCAGGGGGCATCACGCAGCATATCGGTGCCTCTATCGTCGAGATCAACGACCGCCGCATAACCTTTATCGACACGCCCGGGCATGAGGCGTTCACCGCCATGCGCGCCCGTGGGGCGAAGGTGACCGACGTAGTCGTGCTCGTCGTTGCCGCTGACGACGGCGTCATGCCGCAGACCGTTGAGGCGATCCACCATGCCGAGGCAGCCGGCGTCCCTATCGTGGTTGCTATAAACAAGATCGACAAGCCAGGGGCGACGCCCGACCGCGTGCGCCAAGAGCTCGGCGCCCACAGCATCATCCCAGAAGAGTGGGGCGGCCAGAACATGTTCGTCGAGGTCTCGGCGAAGATGCGCACCGGCATCGACGACCTTCTCGAGACCATCCTGCTCCAAGCAGACGTCCTTGAGCTCAAAGCCAACCCCGACGCGCTCGCCTCAGGCTTTGTCATCGAGGCCAAGCTCGACAAGGGCCGCGGCCCGGTGGCAACAGTGCTTGTGCAGCGCGGCACGCTCAAAGTGTCTGACAATCTTGTCGTAGGCACAGCACATGGACGTGTGAGGGCCCTGATCAGCCCGAAGGGCGACAACGTGACAGAGGCCCAGCCCGCTGACCCGGTCGAGGTGCTCGGACTCAACTCAG
>JAITHV010000069.1 GCA_031279835.1 Coriobacteriales bacterium | reverse complement strand
ACGCTCTTGTTTATGGAGAGCGACTTTCGCGCCATGGACTCCAGCTCGGACTTGTAGTCCGTGACGGAGCGCTTGAGGTCCGCGATGAGCCCGGGCACCTGGTTGATCTGGCTCGCGTAGAGGTTGATGGTCGCCATGCCGCTTCTCCCTTGTCGTCTTCTCCCGCTTGTGCCCTACGGGTTGTTATTGTCTCACAAGTCGGCGGGCATGCTGAGTTGGTTTTGTCATGTGCGGGCTTGACCTGGAATCTCGGCGCGAGCTGCGTGGGACCGCAATTGTGTCATTGCGGACTTGATCCGCAATCTCGACGCGAGCAGCGTGAGGTGATGCGATGAGTATCTAACGCTGTCTGCTTTTGTGCATATGCTGCCTGTGTAATTTGCTATACTGTTCTTGAAGCGGTGTTCGTCAGGCGGGTACGCCTCCCGCCCCCTCGGGGGCCTCAAAGAGAAGGGAGGTGATACGCGATGACCGTACTTGAGATCATGGCCTCTGTGGCGACCTTGTTGTCGGCGCTGGCGGCGATGGCTCAGATAGGGTTGTCTGTCTGGCGAGAGCGCCAGGAAAAGACGAAACGCCCACGCAAGTAGGCGTTTCAAAAACAACCGGCGTACCCGTCGCGCGATGACGGGCACCGCTTTGACAAGTATACCAACTCAAAGTGCCGTCAGCAATACAATAGCCAGCAAATGATATCAAGCACATATGTATGCAAAATACATTGATCTCTGGCTTAACCGACGATCACTGCGCGAGCCAAGCAAGGCTACAGCAGTGGATTCCACGTCAAGCGCGGAATGACAGGGTCGAGCGCGGGATTACAGGCTGGGTCGCGATGACAGGCTGGATTGCTGCTGCTGAAGAGATCCCGGCTCAAGGCCGGGATGACAGGCTGGACCGGGATGACAGGGCCGAGCACGGGATGACAGGAGCGAGCGCGGGGTGTCAGGTTGGCTAGGGCCGCGGCGAGAGACCCCGCATTGGGCGCGGGGCGCAAGGCCATGCCGCATTGACAGATTTAACCCCGTCCGAGGCCGCAGAGGATGTCACGCAGCAGGGCGACCGACCTGAGCGTGATTCCGAGGTGCGCCTCGACCCAGCGACATGAGAAGTCGAGCATGCGGCCACACGGGGCGCCCTCCAATGCCGCAAGGTCAGCGAGGCGCCCGCCAAGGAGCAAGCGCAGCCAACCGAGAAAGGCTGGGTCCAACTTGGCCGAGGCTACGGCGCATGGCGCACAGAGGCCCCCGCCTCCCTCTAGTGAGAACCCGAGGCCGCCGCCGCTTCCCAAGTCGCCCAGCGGCTCACCGCACGAAGAGCACTCGTACAAGGCCGGCCGATAACCCATCTGGGCCGCGCACTTTAGCAGCGCTGCCGCCACGAGCAGCTCGAGCGCGTCATGCTCCTGCGTGCCTATGCAGCGCAGCGCCTCGACGCACAAGGGGAACAGCCGGGGTTCCCCGTCTCCCTCGCGCGTGGCCTTCTCTAAAAACTCACACAGCACGCAGGCTGCAGCCGCGCGTGCTGGGTCGGATCCCCACCGGTAGCTGCCCTGCCCCACCAGGCGCGCGTCAGTCACCGTGTCGAGCGAGCGTCCCTGGTGCATGAAGACCTCGGCCACTGAGAACAGCTCAAGGCGCGCCGCAAAGCGCGAGCCCGGCTTGCGCGCCCCTTTGGCAACGCAGCGCAGCTGACGGCCGTCCTCAGACAGCAGCGTGACGATCAGGTCGCTCTCGCCGAGTTTGGTCTTTTTGAGGACGAGCGCATGACAGTGGTAGGCCTGCGGCACAGGGCAGGGTCCTTTCGGGAACGAAGTTCTCTAATGAGACCATCATACTATCCTGCGGCAGCTTGTGACTGCTCGCGACAGTTCATGACAGGCTATGAGAGGTACTGCTCCAGCTCGGCCGTGTCTCCCGCCGTCTGATAGGCAACCTCGCGCGAAACGACCCCCGTGCGCACGAGACGCGCAAGGTCGCCTGCGAGGGTGTGCATGCCCAACTGTGCCCCAGCCTGCATGGTCGACGCGAGCTGGTGGAGCTTTCCCTCGCGCACCTGGTTGAGCACCGCGTCGCTTCCCACGAGTATCTCGGTGGCCGCGACGCGCCCGCTGCGATCGGCCCGCGGCACAAGCGCCTGGGTGACGACGCCGCGCAAGACGCCTGCAAGCTGGGACCGTATCATACCCTGGCTGTGTGCGGGGTACACGTCCACGATGCGGTCGATGGTCTGCGCCGCACCGGTGGTGTGCAAGGTCGAGAAGACCAGGTGTCCGGTCTCGGCCGCACTCACCGCCGCAGAGACGGTCTCAAAGTCGCGCATCTCCCCCACCAAGATGATGTCGGGGTCCTCGCGCATCGCAGAGCGCAGCGCGTCGGCAAACGACGGCGTGTCGCGGTGCACCTCGCGCTGGTGCACCAGGCAGCTCTTCGAGACGTGCAGGTACTCCACCGGGTCTTCGATGGTGATGATGTGCGCACGGCGCGTCTCGTTGAGATGGGCGATCATGGCAGCGAGGGTGGTTGACTTCCCTGAGCCGGTGGGGCCGGTCACCAGCACGATGCCGCGCGGCTGCTCGGCCAGCACGCGCACGACGTCTGGCAGCCCAAGGTCGGCAAGCGAAGGGACGTCGGCGCTCAGCACGCGGATGGCGGCGGCCAGCCCGCCCCGTTGGCGATAGACGTTGCAGCGGTAGCGCATGCCGTCACTTGTCTCGAAGCTGAAGTCGAGGTCTTGCCCGCCCGCGAGCACCTTGCGCTGCTGTTCGGTCAGCATGCCGACGATGATGCCCATGTAGTCTTGCCGCGTGCCGACAAACGGGCCGCACACCAGCTCGCCGAGCCTGCGAAACGTCGGGTGCCGGTGGTCGGTGATGTGCAGGTCGGAGCAGTCATGGGCACGCGCGTACGAAAGCAGCGTGCCGATGTCGAACGTGGCCACGGCCTTCGCCCCTTCTGCTGGAGGCTGTGCGTGCGCCTCGGGGTGCGCCTCGGGGTGCGCCTCGGGGTGCGGCGCCTCGGGGTGCGGCGGCAGTCTCACCGCTTGCATCATGAGCTCAGTCAATGCTCTCTCCAATCTTTAGGAACTCTTCCATGGTGGTCACGCCGCTTGCCACGAGGGCAAACGCACGCTCGCGCAGCGTTGCCATGCCGCCCGCCCGGCGCGCATGCTCGTAAAGGGCATGGTACGGCGCGTCCTCAGCGATCATGCGCTGCATGTGCCGGTCGACGCTGACGATCTCGTGTATGGCGACGCGCCCTTTGTAGCCCGTGTTGCTGCAGACGTGGCAGCCGCGCGCGCGCGCGAGCTTGGGGACCGAGGCGGCATCGGCTCGCAAGGCAGCAAGGTCGGCCAGGCCGGGCGCATAGTGCTCTGCGCAATAGGGACAAGCCTTGCGCACGAGGCGCTGCGCCACGAGCCCCACCACTGAGTTCCCGACGAGATACGAGGGCACCCCCATGTCTTTGAGCCGCACGATTGAGGTCAGCGCGTCGTTGGTGTGCAGGGTCGAGACGACCAGGTGCCCGGTTATGGCTGCGCTCACCGAGATGGACGCCGTCTCGGCGTCGCGCGTCTCCCCCACCATGATGATGTCGGGGTCTTGGCGCAGCAGCGAGCGCAGCCCCGAGCTGAAGGTCAGCCCTGCGACAACGTTTACCTGTACCTGGCTTATCCCCGGTATGTTCTTCTCCACCGGGTCTTCGATGGACGAGATGTTCACCGGGCGCGCTTTGAGCCGCTCGAGCGCAAGGTACATCGTCGTCGTCTTGCCCGAGCCGGTGGGGCCGGTGATGTAGATGATGCCGTTGGGGTGCTCGAGGATCTCAAGAAAGCGCTCATAGTCTTTGTCGATCATGCCAAAATGTGACTCATGGTCTATAGTCGTGTTTGTGGTGAGAAACCGCAGCACGGCCTTCTCGCCATAAACCGTCGGGATAGTGGAGAGGCGCACGTTGAGGTCGACGCCCTCTAAGGTCACGCGGAAGTGGCCGTCTTGCGGCAGGCGCTTCTCGGCGATGTCGAGGTTGCTCATGATCTTGAGGCGCACGATGAGCGCGGGATGCACGTCTTTTTGTATCTCGGCGTAAGAGACCAGGACGCCGTCGATGCGCATGCGGACCGAGGTTGCGCTCTCGAAGGGCTCGATGTGCAGGTCGGACGCCCCCGAGCTGTAGCAGCTCACCATGAGCGAGTTGAGCAGCTTGACCACAGGCGTGCCCTCGTCGCCCACGTCCACCGCGTTGATGTCGGTTATGCCCGGCAGCGGCATGGCCGCGCGCTGGGCGTTCGCTCTCCCGATGGCGTTCATGGCCTCGACTTCCGAATAACAGTGCCGGATGGCCTTGAGCACCGAGGCGCGCTCGGCTATGACGAGCTGGAGGTGCGCCTTCACTGCCTGCTCGATCTCGTTGATGCGGAGAAAGTCGAGCGGGTCGTTGACGACGAGGGTCACCACCCCCTCGTGCTCGGCGATGGCCAGGGCTACGGCGACCTCGCTGAGCGCGCGCGGCACGCGCGAGACGACCTTCATGTCGATGGGCACGGTGTCGAGCGCGATGATGGGAATGCCTGTCTTGTGCGAGAGCGCGCGCAGCACCTCCTTCTCGGTCACGAAGCCGAGCTCGACCACGGCCTGCCCGAGCCGCACGTCATGTTCTCTTTGGTATATAAGCGCACGCTGTATTTGATCGTCGTCAAGATAGCCGTACTCCTTGAGCAGGTCCCCGATCCTTATGTTTCGTGGCTCGCCCATGGCCAACCGCCTCCCTTCATGCTCATTGCGCCACCTTGCGCCGTCACTGCGCCGACTCGGACAAGCAAAAGACCCTGAAGACCACCGTGTACCGCCCTTGGGGGGGCGACGGCATGTTTTGCAGGACGCTTCCCGATGCGTCGTCATCGCGGTGCTCGATGCCCTCGATGATGATCCAGGGGATCTCAGCGGTCTTGTCGATAAGGACGCAGAGGTTGTCGAGCCCGCCCTCATAGGTCACGGTGACCTGGAAGCTGTAGGCTAGGGACAAGGAGCCGGCCGCTGCTGATGTCGCTGCTGTGCCAGAGGCGGAGGCAGAGGCTGAGGCGGCGGAGGCAGCGGAGGCAGAGGCAGCGGAGGCGTCGCCGGGGCTTGTGCTCTGAGACGAGAGGCCGGCTCCAAACGTGGGCGCGCCCGGCGAGAAGGCGGCTGCCTGGACAAGCATCGCCGGGCGTATGTCGAGGGTGCGTGGCAGGAACCCGCTGGCCACGCCGAGGCCGGTTATCGTGCGGTCGATCTCCTCAGGCAGCTGAGGCTGCGCGTAGCGCTGCGCCGCTGCCTCAAAACGGCGGTTGTCCGCCTCGGCCTCTTGCTGGCTGGCCGTAATGCCTGCGACCTTGCGTGCCGCCTGGGCCTGCTCGGCGCGCGCGGCGCTCAGTGCGTCGTTCAGCTCGGCCATCTCGGCAGCGTCAGGGATGACCACTCCCATGACAGTCGCGCTCAAGCATGCCGTCGCCGCCAGCAGCATGAGGAGCAGGCGCTCACGAGGCTTAAGCCCGCGAATGGCCGCGAAGACCGCGCTCTTTTGACGCTGTCGCTTGGCTTTGGTCATGGCGTCTCTCCAGCTCCTTCAGCGCTGGCGCTCGGCATCGCGAGAATGCCGGAGACCTCTATGACGTAGCGCGGCCTGGCCTGCGCGCCTGAGGAGGCGGGCGTCTGGGCGGCAACGTCCCTGCTCCCGTCATAGCCCCGATAGTCGAGCGCGCTGAACAGGCCGCTCGCACGCAGCTCGGCCACGAACGACGGGACCCGCGCCACCTGGTCGGTCTGCGCGGTGAAGCTGACCAGGCCCGAAGGCTGGTCGTAGGCAAAGGAGGTTATACCCACCGAACTGCCTGCGATCTCGTAGACGCGCCGCACAGTCGCGGAGCTGAGGGTCGGGTACGTGTCGAGGTTCTCGCGCGGGAGGGCCACGGCGTCGGCGCGCAGGCGCGCGGCGTCAGCGATTCGCGCGGCGGCGTCTGCCTGAGCGACGGCCTGCTGCGTCGAGGGAGACGAGAGATAACCGCGGGCCAGCTCGATGTCGCCTCGCACGGTCGCCGCCGAAAGCAGGTGGCCCCCATGCAGGGCGCCGGCGCCAATGACAAGGGCAGCCAAGATCCCCACGGGCACGGCCTCGACCGGCTTGGGCGGGCGCCGTCGCTTGCGGCCGCTGAGCTGCTCAAGCAGGTTGATGTCTTTTTGTCGGGGGCGTCGTCGCATCTAATGCCTATCCCGTCCCACACAGGCTGCCGATGTTCATCACATAGGCGCCAGGGTCAAAGCCGCCCGCCTCGACCACGGCAGGGGCAAGCCGCACGAAGGGCGTCAGGTCCAGCGGCTCTACCGTGAGGTCGTGGTGCGCCAGCGCGGTGGCCACAAAGGGCAGGGCGCCCGTCGCGACTCCCGAGAACACGACGCGCGTGACGTCTGCATGCCCACGCTGCGCCTTGATGGAATGGACCAGGGCGTTGATGTTCGCGGCAGTCTCGGCGTAGTACTCCTGCGAGCCCAAGGCCCCGAGCAGCCGGTAGCGGCTCATGAGGCGGTACGACCCGTTGACGAAAAGCGAGACGGTCTGGGCCAGGTGGTCCACCGTTGAGAGGAGAAAGGTGTGCCCTGCCAAGGCCGGAATGCGGCGCACGAGCTTCACGACGCAGTTGATGCCGATGTTTATCCCTTTGAGGCATATTCCTGCCTCGACAAGCGCGTCGCGGTAAGCTTCCACCATCGCGCGCTCGACCGAGACCGCCAAAAGCTCCATGCCGCCCGAGGCCAAGGCAGGGTCGAGCACCGCGTAGTCGCACAGCGACGCCCGGCGCTCCTCGTCGTCAAACAGGCCGAACTCCTGCTCGACAAGCTGTTGCGCCCTGTGAGGGGCAAGACGCGGGATCTCTATGATTCGAGTCTGTATATTGCTATTATGTATAGCCATATATGCAGGGGCAGTGCGGAACACATTGCTCAGCACAGTGCCCCGTGTGTTGCCGTACTGTTTTACGACCATGTCAAAAAAAGAGGTCATGAGGGGCGTGTCGGTAATGATGCCGTTTATCATGCCGTCTTCGGGCAGCGGCACCTCGAGGAAGTCCTCAACGGTGAGACATTGGCGCGCCGCGCGCCTGGTCGAGGCGACCATGGCCCTGAAGTGAGTTGACGAGCAGTACAGCGACAGCTCCATGGCGCCTACATCCCTTCTGCTTCCTGGTACATCTGAAGCACCGGGAGCAGCACCGAGATGATCACCCCGGCAACGATGACCGCCAATATGATGATCATGGCAGGCTCCATGAGGCCTGCGAGGCGCTGGGTGGCCACCTCTGCCTCGTAGTCGAACTGGTCGGCCACCGAGTCGAGCATGTGCTCGAGGCGCCCGCTTTCTTCTCCGATCAGGATAGTCGAATAGAGCTTCTGGTCAAAGCCGTCCACTGGCTTGAGCGCCTGCGACAGGGGGCTTCCGTTGCCAAGCTCTTGCAGTACCTCGTCGAACTGCCGCTCAAGATAGCTGTTCACCATAGTCGTGCGCGCGATGCTGAGCGCCTGCATCATAGGGATGCCGCTTGCATAGAGCGAGGCGAGCGTGCGCGCGAACCTTGCCGTGTACACGGTCCGCAGCAGCTTGCCGACGACGGGCAGCCTGACCTTGGCGCGGTCGAGCGCCCAACGTGGGCCTGGCTGCTTGAAGACCAGCACGACTCCCGCTGCGGCAACGACTGCAGCGGCGGCGACCGTCATGAGGTTATGGACAAGGAAGTCGCTCACCGCCATCATGGCCTGCGTGGGAAGCGGCAGCGCCATGTTCTTGAAAACGCCCATGAACTGCGGCAGCACGAAGGTGAACATGATCACGACGACGAGCACGATCATGACGAGAAGCACGATCGGGTAGATTGACGCGCTACGCAGCTTCGCGTCGATGCGGTGCTGCTTCTCGTACGTCTGCGCCATCTTGTTCGCAGTGGTGTCGAGGCCTCCCGAGTCCTCGCCTGCGCGCATCATGTTCACGAGCAACGGCGCGAAGGCCTTGCCCTGCCGTCGCATGGCGTCATAGAGCGAGTGCCCGCGCTTAAGGTCTTCCACGAGCCGCGCGTAGCATTTTTTTACGCGGGGCTTCGCGTCGCGCTGCGCGATTATCTGCATCGCGCGTATGAGCGTTATCCCTGACGAGAGCATCGCGCCGAGCTGGCGGCAGAAGTCTGCCAGCTCCTGGCTCTTGAGGCGAAGGCCGGCTTGCTCGTCTTCAAGCGTCTCGCAGTCCAAGAGGAACAAGCCGCTCTCGCGCAGCGCGGAAGAAAGCTGGCTCACGGTTGTCGCCTCTTGCTGGCCTTTGCGGCTTGCGCCGTCAAGCGTCACGGCACGGTATTTGTATCGCGGCATCACCGCCCCCCTTCGCGCACAGTTATTGTTGGCGCATCTGCGCCCTAAAGCCCCTCTGAGACGATATCACAGCACTGCACAAGGTTGTTGGCATGTACCAATTTGTGGCCCGTTCGGGTGAGAGCTGTTGCATATGGCCTCGTGCGCAGCACACTCACCTCTGAACGCGCAGGACAAACGGCTCGGAGCCGTTGCGCGGATACTCGGCGCCGTCCTCAGCCACGTCGGGGGCAGAGCCCGGCGCCACGTTCACCAGCAACAGGGTCCGGCTCCGCACGACGGCCGGTCCTCCCTGCGGCCCGGTGACCGCGACATCCAACGTGACCGCCTTGGAGGACCCCGTGCCTGAGCGGTCCACACGGTAGGCTATCTTAACCGTGTTCTCCCGATAGAAACCAGGGCCAAAGGCGTTGAGCCAGGGAGACGACGACGCGTCGGCGTGTTTTATCCACAGCATGCCCGAGACTGCCGGCCGGCCAGACGGGTCGCCGACGCACAACAGCCGCCATCCGCCCCCCGCGTCCTCAACAGCGGCGATCTGGCTGGCAGGCAGGGCCTCGACCTCAGTGGCGTAGCGCAGCTCGTCGGCCACGAGGCCGAGCACTGCCTCAGCGATGTCGGCCTGCTCGCGTCCGGCGGCGTCGTGAGCGAGCATGCGCGTGGCGAACACGATGATGCCTGAGGCGCTGGCTATGACGATGACCGAGACGAGCAGCCCCACTACGAGCTCGATGAGGGTCACGCCTGCCTGTTTGGAGCGCGGCGCACGAGACGCGCAGGTCATGGCGTCCCCGCTGGCGGCATTGCAGGCGCGGGCGCGGGCGCAGGGGCCTGGCCTGCGGCTGTGAGGCTGAAGACCCACAGCTCCGTGCCGTCTGCGTCGCGGTAGACTGCCACCTCTCCCTCAAGGCTCCCGCCAGGGAAGCTGACAACGTGCCCGGGCCGTGCCTCGGCCGGAGGGGCGCCCAAGACGTAGGCCTGCTCGTTGTGCTCGTCGCTGCGATTGAGCCCTGAGGCGCGCAGGTTTGCTGAGCTTGCCGCCATGAAGGCCGTGGCCATGGTCAGCGCGACGACAACAATGATGGCGGCGGCGATGACCGACTCGAGCAGCGTGACTCCTGCGCGGCCGCGTTTTGTTATATGCACAGGTATTCTCATGAGTACACCCCAAGGTACCATCCGCCGCTTCCGCCGACGCTGACGTTCTTGCAGGCGTTTTGTGGCGTGTGGTCAAAGCAGGCATAGGGCTCGTACGCCGCGCCGGCAAACAGCGTAGTCGAGAGGAAGTGCACCGCACGGCCGCTTCCGCCAGCCTGCGTGCCAGGCGCCAGAGGCGTCATGCCGCCGTCGATGCTGCCGGTTATCTTGGTGTTTGCCGCGACGCGCAAGGCGCCGGCGCCGAGAAGGGCGCCGGTCGAAGGATCTGCCGTGGTTTCTCCATACACGAAAATTCCGCCCTCGAACGCGCAGCCCGCCACTGTTGTTTGGCGTCCGATGAGGGTGAAGCTTCCGCGGACGTCAACCGTGCCGCCGCCGTAACAGTAGATGTTCCCCATGATCTTGGCGCCAGGCTCGATGCGCAGCGTGCCCCCGTTTTTGACGTAGACGTCTGTCTCCACGTTGATGTGGTTGTTCTTGTTGCCGAGGATGACCAGCGTCCCGCCGTCCACGACGATCTTGTCGGGCTTGACGTACATGCGGTTGCCCTGCTCGACGTAGGAGTTGCCGGCATAGAAGTCGGTGGCGTTGGTGTTGCTCGTGCCCCACTTCGCAAAGCCCGTCACCCCGTCGGCCGCGATCTTGCGGTTGACGGTCAGCCCGTCTTGCACCTCGCTGTCTATCTGAAGCGTGCAGTTGGCCCCGACGTAGATGCTGCCGCCCTCGATGGTGAGCGTGCGGCCCGGAAAGCCCTTGATTGAGTCTGGGTGGCAAATCTCGGAGAACTTCTGCGTGCCGTTCGGCGAGACAAGCACAATGTCGGTGTCTTTGATCGCCTGGTGGTAGGTCTGCTGGTAGCGCGTCGAGATGGCGTAGGACATGCTCCCGTCGAATCCGTCTGTCTCCGACGCCACCCCGTCGTAGTACTCGCCGTTGCCCCAGAGGTCTCCGCCTCGCGCCACGAGGGCGCCGCCGATCTTCAGCCCGCGCGTCGAGTAGATGACGCCGCCTGCCGAGCCGTCAGCGGCCTTTGCGTTCACGATGTTGACGCCCTGCATGATCCGCGCGTCTTGCGTGGTGGCAGCGCCGTCGAGCAGGTACATCGAGAAGCCGTTGCCCCAGTACACGGGCGGGTACGGATAGCCGGCCAGTCCCTTTGCGTCTGCGAGCGTTGAAGAGTTGATGCGCGGGAGCAACGAGAGCGTCTCGTAGTTCTGACCGGGCGCGCCCGCGTGGTGGTTCACGTAGTTCCCCCAGCCCTGATAGTCGAATATCCCTCCTGACCCATAGGACCGCAGGCGCGCGTAGTTCCCAAAAACAAGCTCGCTGTCTATGGCCTCACTGGCCACGTCTGTGGTATAGATGGTCGCGCTGTTCCATTTGTTGGGATAAAACGGCACTCCGGCGACATCCTGCTTGGTAATGCCGTTGTTTTGGTAGATGTTGTTGGTCTCGGCGATGTTGACTGCCTGCTCGGTTATTCCGGGGACCGAGACAAGCTGCATGTCTGCCAGCCCCCGGGTCTCGTTGTCGGTGAAGTCTATGCCGATGTAGGAGAAGAGGGGCACGCCGCTTGTGCGTTGTGACGTGCCGGGTGCGTTTGCAAGCCGCAGGTAGACGTCCTTGCCGGCCGTGTCGTCTATATTATAGCATGCGTACATACTGTTATAATCGGTGTTCGAGGCATGTGAGCAGCTCGCTCCCGACGACTTGTTGATGGGGTTGATGACGAACTTCCCGTTGAGCGGCGTCACCAGGCGATTCGATGCCGAGAGGTTCGTGTACAGGTCTTTGTTGGTGGTCTGCCCGACGGTCTTGCTGCGCCGCGAGCCGTCGATGCTGGGGGTGTCGGCCACGCCGGTGGCACGCGAGCCGGTCGAGCCGATCGTCTCGTACCAGGTGACTTCCCTGCTCGTGACCGACGCGCTCGTGATAGGCGTCCCAGCGAGCGCGTTGATAAGATAGCCCCCTTTGTCGCCTGAGCCTGGCCGTACCGTCGGGATGGCAATGGGCGGCGAGAAGCTGTTGGCGGTGTTGCCGTATCCCCGTACATAGAGGTCGTTCTCGTTGTTGAAGTTGCGTTTGGCCGCATAGGCGGTCTCGGGATACGATCCGCTGCTGCCTGCGCTCAGGCTCCCGTTTGTCGTCGCGGAGCCGCTGCCCGTCTTTACGGTGTAGCTCGCCGTCCCCTGGTTCCAGAACACGTTGATGGGGGCTGCGTCGCGCGCGTAGGCCCCGGAGCCTGCGTTGATCGCCGTGACCGTGGCACGATAGTCGGTCGCGGCGAGCTCGGTGTGCGCGATCGGGAACACCACGCCGCTGGGAATGTTGTAGAGGTCGAGACTTACGGTCTGTTCCGCGTCTGCGAACGACGCGGTAGTCGCAATGGTGATGCGCTCGCGCGACTCGCCGGTTTGGCTGACGTCGTTTGCCACGAACGTGAAGGCAACGGTCGCCGAGCCCATCTGGTCCGGAAGCCCCTGCCCTGCCGGGAAATCGAGCGTGACGGTGCCTCCGGAAGCAGACTTGAGGCCGCTTATGAAGGCGGCCACTTCGTCGCGCTCTGCAGTGGGAACTGTGTCGTCGTCTCCGCTTTGGACCCACTCGGCAAAACCCTTGGTCAGCGAGAGCGCCGTGTAGTAGGCCTGGTCGCCCGCATGGCGCCGCGCCTCTTGAGAAAACCCGCGCGAGGCCACCAGCAGCGATGTTGCGAGCGTGATGGCGAGGACAAACACGACGACGAGCGCCCATGCGAGGGTCGAGCCTCGTTGAGACGCGCGCGGCGCCTTCGTGCGTTTAGTGCGTGCGCACATTCGCTGCATAGTGAGAACCCCTTTGAACGGCACGGTGCTTCTTGCCTGTTGGACGGCCAGCCGGTCTGTCAGACGGCCAGCCGAAGGACGAGCCAGAAAGCTAAACAGTATGCCCCAGCGACATTTTTCTGATAGTGATATGCTGTTATGTTTTTTATATGATGTCAAGCCCCATCCATCCGGCTAAAACGGGTTACCGTTTTGACGGTGCTTGGTGTAGACTCTTATGCGTTGGGCGGGTCATATCAGGGGGCCAGAATTGAAAGGAACACCATCACCATGCAAACAGTCCTACACCGACAACAACAACTCAAGAAAAACCGCCGGAAAGGCTTTACGCTCGTAGAGCTCATCGTCGTAGTAGTGATACTGGCGATACTTGCCGCCATAGCGGTGCCGTCGCTCATTGGCTATATCGACAAGTCGAGCGAGGCAGCTGCGAAGAGCGAGGCGGTTACGGTTACCACGGCGCTGCAGACAGCCTCGACGGACGTCTACGCGAGCACCGGAAGCGTTGCCACAGCCGCGAGCGACTACAAAATGACCACTGGCGCGGCAGCCGCCACCTGGGAAGACGTCGTGAACGACCTTGCAGGAACAAGCTATGCTAACGGCGTGCTGTCTGGTGTCTTGTTTAGCACGAATGGCACCTTGACAGACTATGTGTTCATCGCCAGCAGCGGACAAAGGGTTACCTATGCGAGCGGCGTCTACACTGTCTCGTAGTCATCAGCTAGCAAGCTCCTTCGTTGGCACAGCGGCGCTCCTGACACCAGGGGTGCCGCTGTTGCCGTCTCGGAGCTGTGCGGCGGGCATCAGGGCGGTGTCTTGCCCATGCTAGCTGCCACTGCGCTCCTGCTTGGCCTCGTGTTTTGCCTGGGCGCGGCCGTTGGCAGCTTTCTCAACGTGCTCGTCTACCGCCTTCCGCTTCGACTCGGCTTTGTCGTCGGCACGTCGCAATG
The DNA here is from genome assembly GCA_031279835.1 of Coriobacteriales bacterium. Classification (GTDB taxonomy): domain Bacteria; phylum Actinomycetota; class Coriobacteriia; order Coriobacteriales; family UBA8131; genus JAITHV01. Next base: position 5,149 of record JAITHV010000069.1, on the reverse strand, counting down.
CCCCAGCTGCGGCCATCGCCTGGCCGCTCACGACCTTATCCCTGTTATCAGCTATATTCTTCTCAGGGGCAGATGCCGCTACTGTGGCAGGCCTATCAGCCTGCGCTACCCGTTTGTCGAGCTGCTCGGCGGGCTTTCTGCGGTCGTCAGCTATTGCGCCTTCCTGCCGCCTGCGGGGTTCCTGCTCGGCCCGGATGCGAGCGCGGCCATCTTCGCTTTTGCACCAGGCTTCACCGTGCTTAACGTCTCCGGTGCGCTTACCTGCTTTTTGGTGCTCTGCATCCTCATTGCAGTGACTTTCATAGACCTAGACACCCAGGAGATCCCCGATGCTCTTAACGTGTGCCTGCTTGTCTGCGGCCTGGCATCCTTTGCGCTGCTGCCAGGAGTGGCCATGTCCTCGCACTTGCTCGGCCTCGTGTGCGTGAGCGTCCCCATGGGCGTCTTGGCCTTTGCGCTCCCTGGGTCCTTCGGGTTTGGCGACGTCAAGCTCGTAGCAGCGGGCGGGCTTTTGCTCGGCTGGGAGTTTGTTGTTCTCGCCGCGTTCATCGGCGTGGTCATCGGAGGACTGCAAGGCGTGTTCCTCTTGGTCTTTGGCAAGCGCGGCCGCAAAGAGCACTTCGCCTTTGGCCCTGCGCTTTGCATCGGCATTGCTGCGGCGCTACTCGCAGGCGGGCCGATCCTCTCGACGTACTGGGGCTTTTTTTAGACGGCTGTTACTGCATTTTTCGCGCGTAGGCCTTATAGCTCGCGTGGGCGTGCAGCGAGGATAAACTCCGAGAGCAACAACTGCGCGTCATGCCCGGACTTCATGCGTTTGTCCGTGTCTGCTGCCAGCGCGAGCAATGCGCGAAGCTCAGGCGCCGTGTAGCTCCGTGCCGCCTGGGCGAGGCGGCGACACTGCCAGTCGGGACGCTTCATGGCGGATGCCAGCGCTTGGTCGCCCTGAATGCCGCGCGTCGCGTAGGCCTTTGCGGTCATGAGGTCGCGCAATCGCGCGATAATGAGGGAGAACAGGTACTGGGGCGACTCGCCCTCCAGATCGTGTGCCAGCTCGAGGCAGCGGCCGGTCTGCCGGGCGGCAAAAGCGTCAAGCATCTCCCAGGGCGCCTGTCCCACGCTTTTTGCCACAACGGCCTTGACGTCGCCTTTGGTGATCGAGTCGCGTCCCAGTGCAGTCACATAGCCGACAAGCTTCTCGACCGCTGAGTCGAGGGCGATCGTCGAGGTGCCGACCTGCTCTATGGTATAGGCAGCGGCCTCCAAAGTCATCCCCACCTTGCGCGACCCCGCCATCCCCTGCACGAGGGAAGGCAGCTCGCTTCGCTTCTTCTCGGCACAGTCTATGACTGCCCGGGGGTCGATCTTCTTGACTGCCGAGAGCAGGCGAGAGTTTTTTGCCAGCTTGTCGGCAGTGGCGACAAGGACGGTCGTATCTGAGGGCCCTGCAAGGTAGGCTATCAGGGCATCTGCCAGGGGCTTTGCTGCCTTGTCGGCATTTTTTACCAACACAAGGCGCAGAGGAGACGCAAAAGGCATGGTGTTACAGGCGTCTATCACCTCGTCGGGGGCCTTCACCTGAGCGGCGTCGAAGCTCGCGGAGTTGAGCGCGATGTCGCAATGCTCCTCGATGCGGCCCATGAGGCGCTTGAGCAGCATCGATCGCTTGAGCTCGTCAGTCCCCACAAACAGGTAGGCTGGCAACAACGGCTTGGGGGCTTGCTCGCTCACGGTCAGATGCTCCTCATCTTCATCGGGTCATTCCAGCATCATGGTAGCACATCGCACAAGCGTCTTTTGATCGTTGTAGACAACCGTGATGTCGCCGTTGCGGTCGGTGCAATAGATGCTCACGCCTGCTTCCTCAAGGGCACGCAGCGTGCTCTTGGCGGGGTGGCCGTAGCGGTTCCCTGCCCCGACGCTGATGAGTGCGGCGCGCACCCCGAGCCTTGCGAGCTGCTCAGGCCGCACGGCATCGCCGCTGCCATGGTGGCCAACTTTGAGTATGTCTGCCTGCGTGAGGCCTCCGCCCGCAAGCGCTTGGGCAAGTTCGGGCGCCTCGGCGTCTCCCGTCAGCAGTGCCGTGGACTCAGGTGCCCCGTCTGCGTCTGAGTCATAGAAGAGCGTCATGACGATGCTCTCGGCGTTGTTGCCGCTTCGGGCCTGGCCACGTGGAGACACCACATGCAGGCTGATGCTGCTTCCAAGCCGCAGCTCGTCACCCCATGCCAGGGGCAACACGGCACCGTCGCCCACGAGGCGACGCGCGTCTTGAAAAGCCTGATGTGAGCCTTGTGCGTCGCTGAGCCCGTCAGCAAAGAACACGGCATCAACGCTGACAACCCCCTGAAGCGCGCCAAGCGCGCCCGTGTGGTCGGCGTCAAGGTGCGTGAGTATTACTGCGTCAAGGTGATACACGCGCTGGCGTGCCAGTGCCTGTATGAGCACAGGGCCGAACTGGCCCGTGTCGACAAGGACGGCATGGCCGCCCTCGCGTACTAACAGCGCGTCGCCTTGCCCGACGTCGAGCACGACGAGCTGGGGCGGGTTGAGGCGCGGCGCTATCACAATCGTCGACGAGACGGCCAGGACAAACACGATGAGCAGTTTTAAGAGGCTGTTGCGTCGCGGCCTCGGATAGACGATGTACACAAGCGCTGCAATGCCGATGGCACAAGCGAGTGCAGGTGCAAGATCGTATGACATGGGGATCGCAGCATATGGCATACTTGCGAGCTTATTAGCTAGTGTTGAAGCAAGGTCACCGAGCTTGCAGAGGAGATCCAATAACGGCATAGCAAGTTGTGGGCTTGCAAGCATCAGGCACAGGGCAGCCATGCCTCCTCCCACCATGATGGTCACGATGGGAGTGACAACAAGGTTGGCAAGCGGTCCGATGAGGGGCACCATAGAAAACATGGACGCGCACAAAGGGAGCGTGGCAGCCTGGGCTGTCAAGGTCAAACCAAGTGCCTGCGCAGACGCGCGCGCGACGCGCGCAGGCAAGGACGACTTGGGAAGGGAGACAGCCGGCGAGTAGACCCACGCCTGGACAAGCGGGCAAAACAAGGCAATGCCGAGCACGGCAAACACCGAGAGCCAAAACCCTGCTGAGAACGCGTTGGGAGGATACAAAAGCAACATGGCGAATGCCGCAGCCGCAAGCGCAGAGGGAGCATGCGACCTGCGTTGCGCCAAAAACGAGCAGCCCACTGTCGCGCTCATGATTGCCGCTCGGATGGCCGAGGGCTGAAACCCCGTGAATGCCACGTAGGCAGCCAAAACTGCTGCCAACACTAGTGCTTCGGTCACTCGGTTGCCGGGCAAGCGGGACAACAGCCACGAGAGCAGTCCTGCTATGACCGCAAGATGACTGCCCGACACCGCAATGAGGTGCGCCAGGCCGGTGACACGAAATCCCTGCTGGCTCTCCGTGCCTTGTAGAAGCTCGGTGTTGCCGAGCAGCATCCCGCACATCAGGGCAGCCCCCTCGCTTCCGACAGACGCAAAATAGTCGGTGTTGGCCTTCCTGAAGCGATGGAGCGCGCCTATGACGTCAGGGCGAAAGTCAGGCTCAGTGAGTCCCACGAGGCTCACCGTGCCCACGATTCCCTGCTCGAACAATGATGCCTCGTGTTCGCGCAGCGACGTGAAGTTGAACCGTGCCTCGAGGCGCGTTCCTTGTGCGGGCGGCTCTTGCGCTGATGCCCAGCGGACGCGCACGAGCGCACGCAGGCCTGCGTCATTGTCGACTGCCTGCTCAACGCCTGACGAGGCAGGCATCTCCAGCTCTGCTGTCGAATAGGCAGCGGTGCTTCCGACTCGCGGGTCAGAGACGATGGTCACAGTCGCCTCGTTGCCCGATGCCGCCCGCAACGCGTCAGCCGACGACTGCGCCTCTAGCCAATGACCGGCGCCTACGGCACAGCCAAGCACCAGGCTCAAGAGGCTCAAGGCGACGACGCGCACGGCCGTGCGACGAACAGCCAGAAACAGCCCTAGCGAAGCGACCGCTGATGCCGCAGCTATGAGAGCAGGCGCGGCGCTCGGAACATGGGCAGGAAGCAGCATGCCCGTAGCGACTGCATGTTGCGAGAGAAACAGGCCTGCCCAAAGCGTGGCAAGCGGCACGAGCAGCAAAGGAAGCGCGGGGCGACGCAGGAAGGCATCGCTGTCTTGGCACCCGTCGTCATCGCAGTCATGTGCCCCGTGCGAGAGCAGTGAGCCAAAGAGCCTGCGCAACAACTTCGCCACAGGCTGCCGCCGTTATACGGCAATGCGGTCGACAAGGGCAGCGAACTTCTTCTCCCCTATTCCCGACACGTTCTTAAGGTCGTCTTTTGAGCGAAACGGCCCCTGGGCATTGCGGTAGTCGATGATCTTCTGCGCGGTTGCAGGCCCCACGCCGTCAAGCGTCTGGAGCGTCGTCGCGTCAGCCGTGTTTATGTTCACTTTGCCACTGGTGCTGCCTGACGCTGACGACGACGAGCCCTTGGCGGAAGACGCCCCTAATGGCACACCCGCGCCAGTTTGACCGCTAGTGCCGCCCGACAAAAGCGGCGTGTCTGCCCCTTGCGTTGCCGGCACTTCGCCTTGCGTGGGTATGTGGACGTGTATGCCGTCATCAACAAGCTCGGCAAGGTTGACTGCGGCTGGTGCAGCATCATCGCGCATCCCGCCTGCCGCACTCACCGCATCGCCGATACGAGAGCCTTGCGCCAAGCTTACAAGCCCCGGCTGGACGACGGCACCAGTCACATACACGACAAGTTTGCCAGGGTCTTTGGCACCTGCGTTCTCGTTTCTCTCGTCAAGAGCAGGCACATCGCTGCCAGGCATGACAGCCGCTCCTGCGTCATGGCTTTCTTGTGTGTCTTGCTTTAGTGCCTCGTTTGTACGCCTCTCGTTCGCGGGCGTCACTGACAGTCCCTGGGATTCCTGACCCATGAGCACGAAATATGCCACAGCCAGGAGTAGCACAACGCCAAATATTAGTGCGACCTTGCGCACCTTAGGGTGCGCTGCCACCGTGCGCAACAGTTCTCGCGGCGACCTTCGCTGCGTCGGGGCATCAGCAGAAAACAAGTCCACAGGGCACCATCCTCTCGATACATGACCTGCTAACACTACGTCCTGCTTGCAAACGCAT
>JAITHV010000038.1 GCA_031279835.1 Coriobacteriales bacterium | reverse complement strand
TTGCCCGGCCGCACGTAGACGTAGAAGGTCTCCGTGTCGGCGGGGCGGGCGTCCACCTGCACGGTCACGTAGTAGTAGCCGGTCTGGGCGGCGGCGCCGTAGAGGAAGTCGGTGGCCTTTACGCTGACGGGCGTGGACTCGTGGTTGCTGTCGTTGGAGGCAGAGGCTTCAACAAGGTCTTTCAGCTGCGCCGCGTTCGTGATGAGCTTCGCGTCCTCAAGGCCGATGACTTTGTTGGTGCCCGTGATGGTAAAAGTGACTGCTTGCACGGTCATGGTAGGCGCAGGCTGCGTGTCTATGTCGTGTATTGCCGTGCTGCCGCTGACGCGGGTGGCGTTGCCATTGGCGTCTTCAAGCATGATGGTAACCACGTCGCCCGGGACCAGTGTGGCCGATGCCGGGAAGGCATAGGACCAGACACCGCCGTTGGAGCCGGTGACGGCGCCGTAATGCGTGACGCCTGGACTGCTTTCGATCGGGTTGCCGTTTTTGAGCGCAAAGACCTTGGTGGCGGGGTTGGCATGAGCCTCAGTCCCCAGTGTCCATGTGCCTATCAGCTCGTTTTTGCTCTCGAACAGCATCGGAGTCGTTATGACGGCAGGCGGCGGCGGCACAATGTCGGCGACGGTCACGGGGGGTGCCGAAATCGGTCCTTCGTGCGCGCGCGACCCGTCCACGAGGCCACGCCAGAACTTCGTGACGGTGTACGTGTCTCCTGCCTCTAGCACGGCGCCGTTGTTGAAGCGCAGCACGCCGTTAAAGACGACTGCGTTTTGCTCGACCTCATACGCCGTCTCTTGGAAGAGTGAGCCGGTCATGCTCGCAGGATAGCTTGTCTCGGCGCCTCCCACCTTGGTCACCTTGACGATGCAGAACACCTCGTCTGTGTAGAACTGGTGGACGCTGTCAAAGCCTTGCGGCACGGTGCCGGTCCAGCGTATGTGCTTGTCAGCGTTAGTAGCCGGGAGCACGTCGTCAAGCGTGGGGTCGGCGTTGTTCGCGCTGATGCGCGTATAGTTGCTCAGACTGTTCGGGTTGCTTGACGACGGTGCGCCGAACCATGTTCTGAAGGCCGCGCTCGTCGTGAACGCAGGGCTTGCAGTATCTGCAGAAACCTGCCAGTTGCCGCCGCTCTTGTTGAGCCGATAGTCGATGAGCGTGAAGCTCGCGCCCGGATCCTCGTTCCATCTCTCCTCGCCAATGCGCCAAATGGCCACGTCCGAGTAGGTCGAGGTCCACACGGAGCCGTTGCCGAGGTTGGCAACCGACCCACCGTCGGGATACTTGTTCGTGAAGTCGTAGTAGAGCGGGTTGTTCATCGTGAAGGTCGCGGCATTGTTCCCGGAGGCCGTGTTGTAAAAGGCCGCGTACTCGCTTGTCCCTCGGCCGCAGGCTCCAGTCACCTCGAACACGCAGCCGGTCCCGACGTTGATGGTGCCGCCTCCAAAGCTGTACGTGTTAATGGCAGCGCCTCGGTCTGCGACGATGCGGCAGGTGCTGTCGGCGCCCTGGACGTTAAAGGCAAACCCGTTTGCCGAGTACTCGATGACCTCGTTGCCGCCTACGTCTTTTGAACCGGTGTCATACGTCTGCGAGCTAGTGAGCGATCCGTTGTTGCCCACCGCATAGCTGGTCGAGCCGCCGTTGTGGAGGTTGACCCTGCCTCCTGACGCGATGTTGAAGGTGTTGTTCTGACCGCTGCCGAAGCGTATGAGCGCTGCGGCGCCGCCGTAGTTCTGACCGTCGGACCCACTCTCTCCTCGCGAGTAGTACTCCGGGCGATCAATGTTGAGGGTGCCGCCGTTCGTGACGTTGAAGGTCTGGTCGCCTACATACCGGAAGCGTATGGCTGCGGCAAACGACGAGAAGGTGCTTGCCTGGTAAAGATCAAGCAGCGCGGTCGGGCCAGTTACCGTGAACGTCCCTCCCACTACTTGCTGCATGATGCACGGAGCGGCGCCGTTGCTCGTGCCGACCGCCACCTTGTTGCTTTTAACCTGGAGCTTTGCGTCGGTGACGAAGATGCCGCCCGCGTTGCCCATGAGCCTGACAACGCCAAAGGTGTTGGCCTCGCTGATGTTGCTCGACATCGTTACGTCGGCCCCGCCACTGACGGTTATCACACCGGTCTTGTTGCGCGGGTACTGATTCCAGCCAACTGGGCCGCCGCTCGCATAACCCACCGCAAGGCACGAGGTGTTCTCGGCGCTGAGCGTCATCTTCGTGCGGTCCTTGACTGTGAAGGCAATGTCGAGGTTTCCGCTCCCGTCTTTTTTCGGCATCATGTCGATAAGGTCGTTGCTCGTGCTGGTCGAGGTGTTGCTGATGTTCACGACATTGTTGGTGTCGAACGTGATGTTCGTCGCGCGCAGCGCCCGTTCGACAACGTTGATCGTGACGGTGCTGCCCGAGCCAAAGGTGACGACCGAGGCAGCCCCGGCCGTGTTGGGGAGGTCGGTGGTCGCGAGCAGGAAGCCGTTCGTCGGGCGGCTGGCTTCTGCGGCGCCGATGGCCACCGTGCTGTTGGCGCCGAACTCAACGCGCGGAAGCGCTGTGCCCGACACGCTGATCACTGACTCGCCGCCCGAGGCGTTGAGCGTCGCGTTGCTTCCGAAAACAGCGGCCGACGCGCAGTCAATGCCGCCGCCGCTCAAGGTGAGCGACACGCGGTTCTCCGCCGTCAACGGCCCTGAGAGGTTGACAAGAGCAGCGCTGCCTGACTGCTTGGCGAGGCGCACAGTGGCGTTCTCGGTGATGCGCAGGCTTGCCGCAGTCACCTGCGTCAGGTTGTTAGCGGGAGTCCACGTGACCGTCTCGTCAAGAACGACCGCAGCGCCAACGACGTTGACGAGCCGCTGGACTGGCGTGGCTGCGACCGAGGCGACGTTGGACGCCACGACGGTCCAGCCGGCGGTGTTTGACGCGCTCTGGCTTGAGTTGACAAGCGCCGTAGTGCCAGCCCCCGAACGGGCGAGCTTGACGTTGTCGATCATGAAGGTTCGCTGCGAGCCGGAGGTCGCGGAACCGAGGTTGAAGGAGTTCGCCGCATTGTCGTCTGAGCCGAAGTCGATGGTCCGCTGGCCACCGGTGCCGACGATCTTGAGCGGACGGTTGATGACAGGCAGTCGGTTGCCGGAGCTGTCGTTGCCGGCCGTGGTGGCGCGGGTGATGTCAGCCGTGACGTTGATGACCGACACCCCTGGGTCGCTCACATGGTTCCAGAGCTCTTGCCAGGTGGACGCGCTTTGGGTTGCTCCAGGCGGGTTGAAGGGATACATCAGCGGGGCGATGGCCACGCCGCCGGGGTCCTGGGCGCTCGGTGCGCCGAGGTTGGGAGAGGCATACGGATAAGACCCTGCCGATCCGGGGTATTCAAACGTGTAGCCCGGAATGTAGACAGTCTCGCCAGGCAAAGGGTTGATGATAATCGGCTCAGAGGGACTTGCCGGGGCAGCAGGCGCAGGGGGCGGTGGCGGAGGGGCTGGCAGCGGCTCAGAGGTGCCCGTTGGCCCTTCGACAGCCGGCGCCTGCTGCGGGACTGGCTGTTCGCCTGCGGGCTGTTCGCTGCCCGCTGCGTCAGGATCGCCTGTGGACCACAGGCCGGGCGCGCCTGACGGTGCCACCAAAGGGCCTGGGCCTCCGCCGCCAACGTCAGCCAAGGCCTGTTGAGGCGGTATGAGTGGCGTCAGGGTAGTCACTAAGGCAAATGCACACACTAGTGCGAGTGACTTTTTCGCAACATGCCATGCATGCTGATAAACGGCAGAACCCATGATGCTGGCGGCAGCTTTCATCGTGACCCCTCGCTCTTGCCTACTGCTCTAAAAGAAATGCACCGTGCTCCTACATGCATGAGGCAAAAAAACCTCACGCACGAAGCGTAATTATTATCTCACAAATTTGCAAGAAAGCTTGCCGCTTTGTTGAAAAATACCGTGGGGCGCACCATGATTTCTACCATAACGCAACAAGGTCGTCACGAGATTTACACAACTGACTTGCATGCGTTGCCGCAGTGTTTAGAAAACCAACGGAAGACTCTTGCGAGACTTACGTTAATGTTCGCTTGCTGGACTCTCATCGAGTGGCAACGCTAGCCTTTTTGCAGCTCGACGCTCCCGCTCGCCATGTCAAAGCGGTAGTCGGCATGACCGTCTCCGTGCACATAGGTGTCGTCGCCTTTGCGCACCGTCTCGAAGTCGCAGACGAACCGGCCTGAGACTTTGGACACCTGGGCGGTGAATCCCTTGTTCTCGGGGATGGCGATCAGGCAGCTCCCGCTCACGGTGTTTATGCTCATAGATGTAGGCGCCACCGAGGACACAAGGCGAATGCTGCCCGAGGCTGCGTCAGTGTGAATCGCCTTGAGTGATCCCGCGACCTCTGCCTCGCCGCTCGCAAGGTCAAGGTCAAGCGTTTCGGCCGTCATGCCTGACGCCTTGATCGTGCCGCTCGCAAGGTCGAACGCCAAGGTGTCTGCCGCCACTCCCTTGAGAACAAGTTCTCCCGAGGCGACCGACGCAGTGAGCTGGAAGCAGCCAAGGCCCGACGCCTGCAGCTCTCCTGAGTGGACGTACGCCTTAACGTCGTCGAGCTGTTGGGCCATACGCTTGGGGAGAAGGACCTCTACTTGATACGCCCCTGAGAACGGCAAGAAGTGCGGAACCGGCCGCTCGCTCGCGACATACAAAGTCCCGCCCTCAAGTGCCCAATGTACTTTTTGGTCCTCTGACAACGAGGCCCCATTATTGGTCACCTGGCGCACTTCGACAGCAGGCCCCTCGTGCTCGCGCACGGTCACTTTGCCTGCGAAGCATTCCACCGAAAGGCTGGTGACCCTCGCAGCGTCTATGCTCGTGTCACCGCTCGTCCAGTTATGGCTTCCCAGCATGCTCGTGTTCCAAAAGGGGACGAAGAACGGTCCCGTCCGCAGTACTCCCCAGGCGCCCGCCACGAGCACGAGGCACAGCAGTACGACCAGCACGATCTTGAGCCGGGCGCCGCCCGACAGCCTGGCCATGCCGCTCACTTCTTCCGGTTCAGGTCGCGCTCTACGATGCCGACGATCCAATAATAGAAGGGAATGGTGAGAAAGATGATCCATGCCGGGTGCCACAGGCCGAAGACGAACGCGAGTATCAGATAGACGATGACCACGACTATCGGGTAGGGGAAGTGCCGCAGGGACGATTTTTGCCTGCCGGAGCCGTCGCCTGGCAAGCCGAGGTGCTCGTCGTCGCCCTGCCAGTTGCCGCGCTGGCCAGACGCGCCGGCTATGGACGCCGTGGCCGATGCCGCCTCAGACGCAGCCTTGGCCGCCTGCGCGGCCTCGCGCGCCGCCTCGGAAGCGGCCTTGGCCGCCTCGGCGGCGCTGGTCTCGGTCTCAAGCTGTTGCCCCCGCTCCCGCGCGCGCGCCGCTGCCTCAAACGCCATGTCGTCCTCGAGCACAGGCTGGATGGCCAGCAGGTCGTCAAGCGAGCATCCGTACAGGCGCGCCAGCGCTATAAGGTTGTCGGTGTCAGGAGACGACTCGGCGCGCTCCCACTTCGACACCGCCTGACGGCTGATCCCCAGCTGCTCAGCAAGTTCTTCTTGCGAGTAGCCCTTTTGGCGCCGTAGCTCGGCGAGGCGCTGCGCGATCTCAACGTTCATAGTTGTCTCTCTCCCTGTTAGGAATCGATACTCATGCTTCATGGAATACTACGGTTGCACAGGTGGTTGCACCAGCAATTCTAGTGCGAATATCGTGCGAAACTGCGCAACTATTGGTTGCATCGGCTCAAGTATGGCATAATTTTGCTGCAAAGGAGGAAGGCCCGCTCCAAGTGGGGCACGACACCAGCAAGCGCGAGATGGCGCTTTTGTGTGCATACCGATAGCCTTGTTGTCAACATTGCACCGCAAGCCTATAGGTTAATACTCAGAGTTGCCGCCGTTAGTGCCATGACACCTCTGACGAAAAAAGTCTTACTATGAGTCCAAAAAAGCGCATACTCCACTTACTTTCAGCATCGCTCATCATCGTGTTGCTGCTGATCTCATGCTCTGACCCTAGTGTCCTTGAGCGCGCCAAGGAGCAGTATCGTCCCGACTATGCGGTCGTCCTTGTGAAGACCACACACACACCTTCCGCTCAAGCTACCTAAAGTACTACAACGAAGACCTCGAGCTCGTGACTGCCATCGAGTACCCGTATGCCCATCTCGATAGAGGCACCTGTGCCCCACCCACCCTGTCTGAGGGGAAGGTTTATCTTATTCCGCGCGGCCTCATGGGTCAACAAAACGACCGCAAGGCTATCTCCCTAGACCTTGCAACGGGAGCAGTACGCGAATATTCTATAGACCTAGTTTCTATTGATGCTATAGGCGTTAACAGCGACTATGCCTTTGTGACTAACGATCTCAACGGTGTGGGGCATGTGGGCAGAATAGACATAGAGACCGGCGACACCCTTGCAGTGGACCTCGGCAGCGCTGCTGGCCAGCTTATTTGCGATGACAGCAAGGTGTGCGTGTTCTGGATCGAGTTCGGGCGTGGCGAACCGGATCGCACATACCTCTCAGGCTTTAACGAAGACCTGAGTGTCGCCTCGACCGCTGACTTGGCTGCGTCAGGTATCGAGGTCCCCATGCTCCCTACTGCCCTCACTAACGGGCGCATTTACTTTGTCTCGTACCACCAGCCAAAGAGCGAGCATGATGATGCTCGGTTCACCATCGCGTTTTACTCAGCTGAGAATAACTCAGTCGGGCATTTCGCTGCTCCCGGCCAGGGTGCAAAAGACTATGAGGTCTCTCACCTGCTTCCCCTTGACGTCGGCCTGCTGGTGTTCGGCTACATGCCCGGCATAGACGGCAAGCCGGGCACCGGCCTCGTCGAGCTGCTCGACTACGAGAGCGGGGAGCTGATCGACTCGTTTGCAGTAGACTACGTTCCGTCACAATGCGTTATCTGGGGAGACTGGCTCTTCGTCTTGGGAGCGACGCCTGCTGACATGCTGCTTGTGTAATACCGCTTCGATGGCGCAACGCTGGTTGAGGAGAAGCGCGTGCTCAACTCGCAGAGCGGCTCACCCGCCTCGAATGACCTTTATCGGATCAGTGACATCTTCTGCAAGCAATGACAGCAGAGCTTGGCGGCTAGAGTCTAGGCACATCACATATCACTTTTCGCTTTATTTATATATGATCTTATTAGCTCTTCAATACCGAGAGGCAGCCGTTGTTAAGGCTCAAGACCACGTCGGCGATGGCGGTGACCCGCTTCGAGTGCGTCACGATGACGACGCAGCGGCCCTCGTCGTGCGCGAGCGACGAGAAGATCCCGAGAATCTCAGACTCGGTCTCGCGGTCGAGGTTTCCGGTGGGCTCGTCGGCGATGAGGATGCCGGGGTTGTGCGCGAGCGCACGGGCGATGCCTACCCGCTGCTGCTCGCCTCCCGAGAGCTTGAGAACCGTGCGGGCGGCCGTCTCACGATCGATTCCGACCTTCTCCAGAAGCGCAAAGGCGTATGACTTCTTGTCGCGCTCAGGGCTTGCGCTAATGTTCATCGAGAGCACGATGTTCTGCACGGCGGTCGCGTTAGTGAGAAGGTTGTACGACTGGAAGATGACCCCGATGCCTTGCGCGCGGTAGCGGTCGCGGTCGATGCGCGCGAGGTCGTCATCCCCGTGCAGGATGCGACCGCCGCCACACACATCGAGACCTGCGATAAGCGAGAGCACGGTGGACTTTCCGGACCCCGACTTGCCCACGATCGTGTGGACCTTGCCAGCCTCGAAGGTGGCGCTTATCCCTTTGAGCACCTGCTTTTTGGTGCCGTCATACGCATAGGTTACCTTGTCGAGAGTCAATACGCTCATAGAGCTGCTCCTTATCTGCCTTTGGTCTAATCGCGGTTCATGAGGATTTTGATAGGCTCGTACTTGGTGATGCGGCTTATGGCGATAAGGGCCGCCAGCGTCGCCAACACGAGCGCGATGCAGGTGATCTCGAGCGCGGTGTCTAGCCCGAGCGAGATGACCACCTCGCTCAACGGCTCGACGCCTGCGGACCCGCCGCCGTTGAACCCCGCCGGGCCGCCGCCTATCGGGGCGGCGCGAAGCCCGCCTGACGACATCGACGAGGCCGCTCCGGGAGGCGCCGCTCCCATGGCGCCTGCCGCGCCTGTTGCGTCTGCAGCCCCGAACGCGCCTGCCGAGTTGGCAGCAGTTGCCGCATCAATTTGCTGTTGTAGCAATATGTTTGTTATGGGCTGTGCTGCGAACGCTCCTATCACCAGCCCCGCGACCAGGCAGACGCCGGTGACCATGAGCATCTCTGACCACAGCCCGAGCGACACCGTGCCCTTCTTCATGCCCATGGCGCGCAGGACGCCGATCTCGTACTTGCGCTCGCGCATGGCCATCGACGAGAGCAGTGACATGATGACGGCGCCGAACACCAGCACCACGGCCATGAAGGTCAAGACGATGCCCTTCATCGCCTCCACCGGGCCGACCACTTGCTCGTACAGCGCGCTGTTCGTCGTCACGTTGAACTCGTCAGAAAGCCCCTTCGCGCGCACTTCCTGCTCGAAGGCCTCGAGCATGCCTGGCTCCTTGAGATAAAACGTGGCACTGACCGAGATGCCGGTCCAGTCTTGCGTGTAGGGGGCAACGACCGTCTCGGCGGTGGTCAGGATCTCGTTTCGGCGGTTGGTGTAGGCGTTCTCCATCATGTTGTCGCCATACTCGGCCGTCGCATCGTCGTAGATGCCCACCACTTTGAGTGGGTAGCTGGTCAGCTTCGTCTCGGCCGCAGCCTCGCTTTCGGGGTCCGGCTCAGCGCCGGGGGCGGTAAGCTCGCCGGTCGCCGTGATGGCGTCCCCCACTTCGATGCCGTTGTTTTGCGCGAGGTCGCTGCTGATGACGCACTCGTTTACCGACTCGGGGAAGCGCCCTTCGGCCAGCGTGCGCTCGCCGCTCTCAAAGTCGTCGAAGCTGTTGCCGAGAAGCTGGAAGTAGAACACGGTGCCGAGAGGCTCGGTGACCTGCTGGCCCCCGGGACCTGCCCGACCGAGCATCGGGCCGCCGCCGCCGCCTTTGTCCTCGTCGATGGCACTCAGCTGCTCGCTGTTCACGTTGGCCCGCGCCGTGTACTCGGCAGCGCTCAGGTACTCGCTCGTGCCAAACGCGAGCAGCAAGTCGTTTGAGACCTGCGGCGCGCGCATCATCACGCGGCCGCCCGTCGCGTTGGAGAGCGCGGCCTCGCGCACCTTCTCCATGTCGGGCGAGATGACGACCTCTGAGCCAAAGCGCCCCTTGTAGTCGTTGATAATGCTCGTGGTAGTGTTGTTGATGAGCAGCGCCACGACGCTCGAGACTATCACCACCAAGATAATAGCTCCGAGCAGCAGGTTTCTCCCGCGATTTCTGAGCACGTTGTGCCACGCGTTGGCGATGACGTACATTGCACCTCCCGGTTTGTCGGCTGTCAGTGACACCAGTGTGACGCCCGAAGGTTTAAGGAAGCTCAAATGGGCGCGACGATTTTGCCTATAACAGTTCTTTAGGTTTTTAGGGATAAGACCGCGTACGTCAATGGGCGGCGTCAATGGGCGGCTTCAGTGGGCGGCGGGCAGCGACAGCGTGAAGGTCACCGTGTGGTCGGCGCTCGCGGCAACGAGGGTGCCGCCCGAGCGCTCGGCAGCTGCCTTGGCCAAGGCCAGCCCCAGGCCGAAGCCGACTGTTTGTGTGTGATGGTCGGCGTGTGCGGGGTCAAGCCGGTAGAAGCGGTCAAAGAGCCGGGGGATCTCGTCGGCGGGGATGTGCGCCGGGGTGTTCTCGACCTTCGCCACCACGTGCTGGCGGCCTTGGTGGCGCTCGCAGGCGAGCACCAGGCGCACCTCGCCGCCTGCAGGCGTATAGGCAAGGGCGTTGTCGAGCAGGGCGAGCAGCGCGTGCCGAATCGACGGCTCGTCTGCACACACGTGACACCCTGGCTCGACGGCGCCGGCAAACGCGACCTCCTTCTCAAACGCCAGGGCCTCAAGCGTGGTGAGTGCGCCTTCTGCCGTCTCACTCATGTCAAAGACCGTCGCGGGGAGCGCCTCGTCTTCGACGCGCGACAAATAGAGCAGCTTGTTCACAAGCTCGCTCATATGCTGAACCTCAGCTTCTATGTTGCTGATCCACCTTTGCTGCGACGCGCTGGTAGCGTCCTCGTCAGAGACCAGCGCGGCCTGGTTCGCGCTGATGACTGCAAGCGGCGTCTTGAGCTCGTGCGACGCGTCAGCCACAAACTGCCGCTGCTTCTCCCAGCTCTGCTCAAGCGGGCGTATCGAGCGGTTGGCTACCGAACGGCTCGCGAAGAAGAGCGCGGCAAGCATGGCTGCCGCGACGGCAGCAAAGGTCACCAGAAGCCGCGCGAGCGTGTCTGCCGAGTCGGTCACGTCGAGAAAGGCCACCTGGGTGAGACCAGTGCCGACGCTCAGTCGCTCTGCAGGCCCTGGACCGCCGAGGCGCGCCTCGCTGACGGCCATGTGCGCCGTGCTGAACTGCCAGATCCTGTCCGCAAGCGTGATGGTCCCGCTCTCTTTGCCTGTCGCGCGCATTGCCTCGAGCGCTTCTCCGTAAGCCTGCTCTTCGAGGTCGAGCTGCGAGATCACCCCGACGAGCTCGCCGTCGGCGCTGATCGCGAGCACGAACGAGAGCAGGTGTTCGGGAGAAAGCCCGACGGCGCGCGACACGACGACCTCGGGGCGGCCCGCGACTTCAGGGCTTATGCCTTCGGGACCGCCTGTGCCTTCGAGACCGGCGCCGACCGATGGTCCCGCATCGTCGGCACCGCCCAGCGTGTTTTGCGCAATGACCCTCTGCCCGCTGGCAAGCGGCAGAATCTCACGCAGCCGTCGGTCGTTTTGCGACTGTATGTTGGTGTACATGAGTACGTAGACGGTCACAAATGCTGCAAGCATCACAACCGTCAGCACGGACATGTTGACGAGCAGCATGCGGTTGCGCAGGCGCCGAAGCAGCGCCGAGGGCCGCTGGGCGGCGGCGCCCGAGGCGATCCCTGTGCGGCCGGCCATGCCTCAGTGCCCCTCGCGGGATTCCAGCAGGTATCCCAGACCGCGAACGGTCCTTATCCCTACGCTCGACTTCACGAGCGCGAGCTTCTTGCGCAAGAACGAGATATAGACCTGCACGTGGCGGTCCTCTGCGTCGCTCCCGTAGCCCCAGACTCTCTCGATGATGGTCTGAGGGGCAAGCGTGATGCCACAGTTGCGGATAAGGAGCTCGAGGAGCTGCGCCTCTTTGAGGGTCAGCGAGCAGCAGTGCGTGGCGCTGCGCAGCTCGAGGGTGTGCGGGTTGAGCTCGATGTCGCCGACGATCAGGCAGTCGCAGGGCAGGGCGTCGCCTCGGCGTCGTCCGAGGGCGCGCAACCGGGCGAGCAGCTCGTTCATGTCGAACGGCTTTGCGAGGTAGTCGTCTGCCCCAGCGTCAAGGCCGGCGATCTTGTCTTCCGTTTGGCCCTTTGCCGTCAAGAGCAGGACGGGCGTGGCGACGCGCTGGGCCCGCAGCTCCGCGAGCACGCTCAGTCCTTCGCGCTCCGGAAGCATGATGTCGAGAAGGATCACGTCATAGATGCCGCTGAGCGCGTGCTCCAGCCCGCTTTGACCGTCGAAGCAGACATCAACGCTGTAGTGGTTGCGGCGCAGGACCTGCGCCACGGCGTCTGCCAAACGCTTGGCGTCCTCTATAAGCAGCACGCGCATGAGTTGTCGCCACCTCCGTCGTAGGCTGTCGGGCCTTGAGCGTACGACACAAAGCTTAAAGAAAGCTTAAGGCACGCAGCGAGGCCCTGGCGTTTTGCCGAAACATCTATGATGGTTCTATGGCAACACATACAACTCACAACGAGAACGGCCTGTGCGCGGCTAGCGCCGCCCGCCAGGCAGCGCGGGCTGGTCAACTTGCGCGCCTGATGCTCGCGCTTTGTCTCATCGCTGCCACCGTGCCCCTGGCCGCCTGCACCACCACCTCGTATCGCCCGCCTGCTACGCCTGCCTATGTGAGCCCCTACGACTTCTCCAACCTTGTGTTTGAAGAGGGGCGATGCTACTACTACCAGGACGGCGCCATTGCCTCACGGGTTGGCATCGACGTGTCCGAGCACCAAGGAAGCATTGACTGGAATGCCGTTGCAGACGACGGCATAGAGTTCGCGATGGTGCGTCTGGGCATGCGGGGCTACACGGAAGGCCTGCTGTATGTGGACGAGCAGTTCGAGAAGAACATCCGCGAGGCCTCGGCTGCCGGTCTTGACGTCGGGGTCTACTTCTTCTCGCAGGCCGTATCGGAAGAAGAGGCGCTGGAGGAGGCCGACTTTTTGCTTGCGCAGTTGGGGGGCAGAGAACTCGCGTATCCGGTTGCCTTTGACCACGAGCCTATCAACGACCCGTCGGCCCGCGCGAACAATGTCTCGCGCGAGGAGCTGACGCGCTCGGCGCTCGCGTTTCTTGGGCGCGTCGAGGCGGCAGGCTACGAGGCAATGCTCTATGGCAACGCGCGCGACGCGCAACGCTTTGACCTAGCGGCTTTGGGCGACTACGCGTTCTGGTTCGCCGAGTACGACGCGCGGTTTCCGAGCGGGCAGTTCGACTTCGTGATGTGGCAATACTCGAACAACGGCTCCGTCGCGGGCATCTCGCGCCGCGTCGACATGAACGTGCACTTTATCGTTTGATCAGAACTTCGAGTCTTCGGCCGCACCCCCTTTTTCTGAGGCACTTGAATATGCATTCATCATTTTGCACTTCGGTTTCGCATACTCAAACTGAGTGCCGCCGCATGTCGGACAGAGCATCGTTGCTTTTCGCTCGTAATCTTCACTGGTCCTTAAATTCCGCACTTTTTTAGGGTCAACTCCATAACCCCATTCACCGGATAAACCACAGGCCACCGGTCTATTGTAGTTAATAATATAGTATAATAAGTACAAGGCTTTAAGCGAGAAGTGCCCAAAGCCTTTGCGCCTCATCAAGCTGCCAGGAGGCCGAGATGTACAAAAAAACCGGCCAGCTGTCCATCGACGGCTTCGTCTTTCCCTACGAAAGCTCAAGCCTGGCAACCGCTGGGTAGTAACGGCGGGCAAGATCCCCTGGGACGACGTCGAGCGCGGCTATGCAGCAGGCTTTGTCAACAACGGCGCGCCCGCACACCCGGCGCGCATGGCACTCGACACCCTCATAGCAAGGCAGGTGCTCTCAGTGCCTGACGAGGAGCTCTGCTCACAGGTGGCGGAAAACCCCTGCCTGCAGTTTTTCATCGGGCTCAAGGAGTTTGCCGGGGAGTGCCCCGTTGGCGCCTCAACTCTGGTGGCCTTTCGCAAGCGCTTCAACGACGAGGACGTCTCCCGCGTCAACGACTCAACGCTCGCCAAGGCAAGAGCCGAGACCACAGAAGGCGGCACAGACGACGGCGGCGGCGGTGCCGGCGGCGAGGCAACGATGGCGCTTGACGCCACGGCAGCACCCTCGGACATCGCTTGTCCCCCAGGACATCAAGCTTTTGAACGAGGCGAGGCAGTAGCTGGAGCCCGTCATAGACACCATCTGCGTCCAGGCCGGCGCGAAGAAGCCCAGGGCATACCGGCAAAAGGCCCGGGGGACTACCTTCGGTGGCCAAAGCCAAAAAAGCGGGGGGCGAAGATGATGCGAGCCGCCATGCGCCGCCAACTGGCCTACGTGCGCCGCGACCTGTGCTACGTATCAAGGCTTGCCAAGCGCTGCCTGCCTGAGCTGACCCGCGTCCAGCGACAGCGGCAAGAGACGGTAGGGGCGCGCTTCGCGCAGCAGCTCTTCATGCAAGAGAACAAGACTCGCTCAGTGCCCGGGCGCATCGTGTCGCTGCCCCAGCCCTGGGTACGCCCAATAGTGCGCAGCAAGGCGCGCGCCAACACTGAGCTCGGAGTCAAGGCGCACGCCAGCACAGACGACAACGGCATGGCAAGAGCAGACAGGGTGGGCTTTGGCCCGTTCAATGAGTCCGAGCTGCTGAAGGTGCCCGCAGAGGAGCTCCATCGGCGAGAAGGTATCTGGCCAGACAGGGTCTTGGTCGACAGGATCTACCGCACTCGCGCCAACACTGCCTGGTGCGCCGAGCGCAGCACCCGACTCTCTGGGCCAATGCTCGGCAGGCGACCGAAAGACGACGAGGCGAACAGGCAGGCCAAGGCCACAGAGAGGAAAGACGCCGCTGACAGAAACGTCGTCGAAAGGGTGTTCGGAGCTGCCAAGCGTGCCTACGGGATGGATCCAGTGCGCGCAAGGCTAGAAGAAACCATCAAGACGGTGATAGCGCTCGCCATACTGGCATATAATCTCAAGAAGCTCACGACTGCCTCTTTGTGCCTTTGTCTGGAATTGTACTTGGCGCTGATCAGGCGGCTGAGTACCACCGTTTGCCGGGTGATCTGCCTTGCCCGCGCAGACAAGGCAGCCACACCGGTGCTGATTGGCGTTACATGATTGTATTTGGAGCAGTTATGGAGTAGGCCCTACTTAGGCGGGGACCGGCAGAAAAGAGAGTCCAATGTTTGATGTTTATCCGGCTCACAGAGACGAGGTGTACGGAGGAGAGCAGTTGTTGCTCGACCATCTGCCGGGTACAGCCAAAAGGGCAACGGAGTGCGCTTCAGCTTTTGGTGCCGGCGAGCAGGCGTA
>JAITHV010000006.1 GCA_031279835.1 Coriobacteriales bacterium | reverse complement strand
CAAGGGCTGCTCCCCCGAATACGTGTCCAAGCAGGACTTCACCCACAAGAGGGGGCGTCCTCGCAAGAAAAAAACAGTCGAGAGAGATTCTTAGTAGAAAAGTGCGCAAAACTCACGTGCTACAAGGCCTGCAACCAGTTCTGTCGCATATGCTGGAGTCGAACAACCGACACTGTACGCAAATCTTCATTTGCGGTAAATAAAGGCGATGTAGGTGTTGATGATGAGCCTGGCGGGTGTTCGCCAGTACGCTTTTCAACGGTTTTACCTTGCCTATGCGTATGGCTGCCTGCCCTTCATCCAACAATCGATATACCTCGAAGCGAGCAGACAGGTTCACATAGCTCTCGATGCTCATAATTGCCAGGTCCCCGCATTCGTTTTTTTGTAACGAAGACCGGTCTAGTCGTCTCGTGGCAGTAGGCGGATATCTCATTATGGTTGTTGCGCGGTCGATGTTGGACTTAATAATTAGTTCTTCTTTTTTTGTTGTAGACAACTTTTATCCAGTATATAAGTATGGCTCCAACCGTACAGTTGAGCCTTGACCTGAGAAAACTGGAGGCGAGTTTTCGCAGGCTCGCCTCCACTTTGTGCATCTGCGTAGAGCAGCGCCGTCCGTCAGGGCTTTGTGACAGTCGCAGCGAGCCGTTCGGCAAGCGGCAGAGACGCGAGGTCCTTCACACGGTCGAGGTCCACCCCGAGGGCAGCGGCGACCCGCGCGCCGTACTCCGGGTCGGCCAGGAAGCAATGCGCCGCATGGCGCTCACGCACATTGCCCGTCACAGCGCCCATGTTGCGCGCCGTGTTACCGACAAGCTCGTCCTTTTTCTCCGCAGCGATAAGCCGCCACAGGTCGCCGGCCTGGTGATACGGGTCGTCGCCGTCATACTGGCTGTAGCGCCCCACAGCACCCTCCCACAAAAGCTTCGGATCGATGAGCCTGGCGTACTCGTGCTGCTCAACCCATTCGCCGATGCTGTTGGGGGTGTATCCCTTGGCAGCTCCGTAATTGCCGTCAACACGCATGGCCCCGTCGCGGTGATACGAGTGCACCGGCACATGAGGCTGGTTCACAGGGATAAGGTCGTGGTTTACGCCGAGTCGGTAGCGATGCGCGTCCCCGTAGGAGAAGAGGCGTCCCTGCAGCAGCTTGTCGGGAGAGTAGCTGATGCCGGGAACCACATTGGCGGGGTTGAAGGCTGCCTGCTCGACCTCGGCAAAGTAGTTCTCGGGGTTGCGGTCGAGCTCGAGTGTTCCGACGGGTATGAGTGGGCAGTCCTTGTGGCTCCATACCTTGGTGATGTCAAAGGGGTTCTCCGGGTGCAGCGCGGCCTGCTGCTGCGTCATTATCTGCACCGAGAGGTCCCACTGAGGAAAGTCGCCCGCCTCGATGGCCCCAAAGAGGTCGTTTTGCGAGCTCTCGCGATCGTTTGCGACAACCTCAGCGGCTTCCTCGTCCGTCCAGTTCTTGATGCCCTGACGCGTGACCCAGTGGAACTTGACCCAGACCAGCTCCTTCTCGCGATTGATGAAGCTGAAGGTATGGCTCCCAAAGCCATGCATATGGCGATAGCCGATCGGCAGGCCGCGGTCGCTCATGGTGATAGTGACCTGGTGCAGCGCCTCAGGCAGGCTCGACCAATAGTCCCAGTTGCTCTGTGCGTTGCGCAGGTTGGTCTTGGGGTCGCGCTTCACGGCATGGTTGAGGTCAGGAAACTTGTGTGGGTCGCGGATGAAGAACACCGGCGTGTTGTTGCCCACCAGGTCCCAGTTGCCCTGGTCGGTGTAGAACTTCACCGCAAAGCCGCGGATGTCGCGCTCGGCGTCAGCGGCCCCGCGCTCGCCTGCGACGGTCGAAAAGCGCACGAACACCGGGGTCTTCTTGCCCACACCGTCAAAAAGGCTTGCGCACGTGTACTGCGTGATGTCGTGCGTCACTGTGAAGGTCCCATAGGCGCCGGAGCCCTTTGCGTGCATACGGCGCTCTGGTATGACCTCGCGATCAAAATGCGCGAGCTTCTCCAAAAACCAGACGTCTTGAAGAAGCATCGGCCCTCGGGGGCCTTGTGTGATGGAGTCGGTGTTGTCGGGCACAGGAGCGCCGGATGTCGTGGTGAGGCGATGATCGGTCATGGAAGTACCCCTTTCTTGTACTCAGTGCAGATAATTTTTAGGATTAATTCCTAAAAATAAAATACCCGCTGCTTACGTTGCTGTCAAGAGACAAGCGCACGATGTGGCGAACGGGCAATGTCGATCGGCGAACGGCGCGAAACTGTGAAAAGCGGTGCAAAGCGGCGCCAAGCAGCACCATGCCTGGCACCAAAAAAAGCGGCGGCACCGTGGTGCCGCCGCCTGTGCGCCGCTCTATAAACCTCTCGGTTACTTGATGGTGACAGCGCCGCCGGCTTCCTCGAGCTTGGCCTTTGCCTCGTCGGCCTTTGCCTGGTCTACGCCCTCAAGAATCGCCTTGGGCGCACTCTCGACAACCTCTTTTGCCTCCTTGAGGCCAAGCGCGGTGATCTCGCGCACTGCCTTGATCACGGCGATCTTGTTGTCGCCGAAGCCTTCGAGCACGACGTCAAAGCTCGTCTTCTCCTCAACCTCTTCGCCGGCGCCGCCAGCTACGGGAGCTGCGGCAAAAGCGACAGGAGCCGCAGCGGAAACTCCAAAGACCTCCTCGAGCTCTTTGACAAGCTCGCTGAGCTCAAGTGCGGGCATGGCCTTTAAGGCCTCAATGATCTCTTCCTTTGTGACAGCCATCTTGTGTCCTTTCTTAGTTGTGTGACCCGGACGCTGAGCGTCCGGCAGTTAGTATCGCTTGGCTTGATGTTCTTACGCTGCCTTCTCGGCAACCGCTTGCAAGGTGCGGACGAACTGGGTCGCAGGGCCGTTGAGCACGCGCACCAGCGAGCTCATCGGGTTGTTCATGGTACCCAAGAGCTTGGCGATTAGCTCTTCGCGCGACGGCAGGTCGGCTATCGCCTTGATCTGGGAAGCATCGACGAGGGAGCTGCCCAACAGTCCGCCCTTGATCTCGAGCGCGTTGTTGGCCTTGGCAAAGTCTTTGAGCGCCTTTGCAGAATTGACCGGGTCGCCCGACACGAACACAAAGGCAGACGGGCCTTCGAGCACCGCGCCAAGGGCAGGAAGCCCAAGCTCGCCCAGCGCTCGCTCGGTAAACGAGTTCTTGTAGACCTTGAACGTCGCCCCTTGCTGGCGGATGATTCCACGCAGCGCCTCAGACTGCTTGACTGTCAGACCGCGGTAGTCCACGACCCAAATTGCGTCAGCTGCTTCGATGTCGGCCTTGATCTCAGCGACTGTCTTGACCTTCTCGGCATTTGGCATGTATACACCTCCTTCACACATCCTCGGCGGCCGCCGTGCCATGACATTTGCCCGCTTCGTGGTTGTACGCCAAGGGGACAAGAAAAAGCAAACGACCTTCGCTACCAGGTGTGAAGGTCGTCAGTTGCGGAGAAGGGTGCTCTCGTAGCTTCGACCACCTCGGCGGGCGGGCGCGTGTCGCGTCCATTACGTCCTTGCGGACACCGGCTGTCTTAGGTAGCGCATTGTTAGTTTTCAAGCCCTGCTATTGTCGCAGCTCTGGTCCCAACGGTCAAGGGGCCGTCGTGCCGTCCCTAGGTGTCCTTGCTGCCCGCGCTTGTTCTCCGCACGCGCTGTTTACGAGGACACCGGCCACAAAATGTGCTAGTATAAGGTGTTTTTCGACTGTAAACAGATACCACAGAGGACAAGGAGAATGGTATGTTTTGTGGAGCATGCGGCAAAGAGCTGCCCGGGGGATCTGCATTCTGCCCCTACTGCGGAGGCAAACAGGACCTAGCGGCCATGACCCCCGATATGCCTATGCCAGAAACATCGAGGTCGCCCGAACCCGTGGTAGCCGCTGCGCCCGAGGCGCCTGAGCCCGTGGTGCCTGCCGTGCCTGAGCCGCTCGAGCCACTAGTGGCCGCCGCGCCCGAGGGGCCTGCGGGACCGCTCTTCAACCAGGCTCCCTTGCCCGAGCAACAGCCTCTTGCGGCACCGCAGCCTGTCGTGCCCGTACAGCCGCCCATTCCCGGGCAGCCTTACACCGCGCAACCCGTCGATCTAACACAGCCTGCAAAAAAGAAGCGCAACAAGGTGCCCGTTATTGTTGCCATTGTCATTGCCGTTTTACTTGTGGGCGGCGGTGTGGCGCTTGCCCTCAACTTCAACAACATCATGAGTGCAGCCGGCACCTCCATTGTCAATAAAATGAGCGACGGCGTCGAAAACCTGTTAATGAACACCCGCAGCGGCAAGATAGACCTTGCCTTGTACATGGACGCAACCCCCACGTCGTCTTCTTACTCGTCAAGCAGCTCGGCGCAGGCAACGCTTACCTACGAGTGGACCTATGGCAGTGACCTGCGCAGCTCGTCGTTTTGGTTTTATGGCGACATTGACGGGGAAGAAGGCGGCATTATCCTCGTTAACGACACACTAATCAGCTATACCCCGGACGTCGGCAACACCTACGACATCCAAACGATGCCTAACTTTATCTCTAATGCGAACAGCAGCTTCAAGAGCAACTACGGCGCCACCATAGACATCAACAAGTTCATAAAAGACGGCAAGGTGGACCAGGGCTACATTGAAGAGGCCAGCAAGCAGCTTGAAGGTCTCTCGAGTGACGAACTTAGCTCCGCGCTCCCCGCAGGAGACGCTGAAGGAATGGCAAAGATCCTGCAGGACTTTGTAAATGTGGAGTCTGGCAAAGAAAGCGTCTACAGCAAGTTCCTTGTCGAACTGACCACATCGCAAGGCGGTGGCAAGGAGACGTTCAAGTTCAAATTCGTGATTAAGGACTACCTTGCCCAACTGCGCCTCTATGCAGAGACGCTCAAAGACGACGCCGAGCTCGGTTCGGCGAGCAAGTCAATAACTGAGGCTTTGGCCTATGCTCGTATGATAGACGAGTTTATCAAGCCTGTTGAAGTGACGTATGCCCTGCAAGACGGTGTGCTTTCTGAGCTGGATGTCATGGTGTCTTATGCCGATTCAGGGCTTGTGGGCATGTCGATAGACGTGAACGCAAGCTTGAGGGCCACCCTCATCAATGCAAACGACCTGGCCAACAACAGCGCGTTCAATGACATCGTCAAAAAGGCCGGGGACCCCGATGCAGTGCTTGCCGACCTTACCGACATCATCTGACACGGGCAATGCTTGCCATGACGCCGAGCGCCGCCACGCCGCCTTTGCCCGTGACGGCGCCGCTGGCCCTTGAGGGTGTTGCCAAGACACGCGGCGAGCAGCTGTTCTCGCCGGTCAGCCTCATGTTGCAGGAGGGAGAAGGAATTGGCGTCTACGGCCACAACGGCTGCGGCAAGACCACCCTTCTCGACATCATGGCCGGACTGCTCAGGCCAACTCATGGGAAGGTGTGCCGCGCTGGCAAGATCGGCTACGTCATGCAACACGCCGGCTTTCAGGAGCAGCTGAGCTTCAAGGACAACCTCCTGCTCGAGGCCTGCCTTTGCGGACTGTCGGGAGCTGCGGCTAAGCGCGCGGCCGAGCAAGTCGCCGAGCTCTGCAACATCCTGCCGTTTTGGAAGACGCGCTACAGCAAAGGCTCGTCCGGCATGAAGGGACGGCTTGGAGTCGCCTGTGCGCTCATGGGGTCTCCGCAGCTGTTGCTGCTTGACGAGGCATTCAACTTTCTAGACGAGCCCGCCATTAGGCACCTGCGCCTCGTGCTTCGTGCAGAGAAGGAGCGAGGCGTCGCATTGGTCATGGTCAGTCACGACCGAGAGGACTTCGCCGGGCTTTGCGAGCGCGTGCTGCATTTGCCAGACGCCCGGATCGAGTCCTTGTGAGAGTACTCGCACTGTATCTGGCCAACCTGCGCGTCGCCGCACGGTACCTGGTCGTGCTTTTGCTTGCCGCCGCCGCGTTTGCGGCCCTCGTGTTTGCAAGCCTTCCCCAAAGCCTCTTCAAGTCGGGCGAGCTGCCCACGGTCTCGCTCGCGCTCGTTTACGGTAACGAGGACACCCTAGTGCGTAACCTGCAGACCGAGGTCGTTCAAGTGGAAGTTGTCGAGAGCCTGACCGTCTGCTCTGCCGCAGAGGCCGAGCGCATGCTCGCGAGCGGAGAAGTGGACGCCGTGGTGACGCTGCCCCTGAACACCTTCGACGCACTGGTGTCGGGAGGCAACGCCACCATCACCGTCGCAGCGAACGACCCCTTGGTCGGCTCGGTGGTCTACGCGGTCTGCGAGCGCGCCGTCGAGACGCTTGACAGCATCCAGAACTACACGCTCGTCTATGCGACCAAGGCACAAGAGCACATAGCAGGCACCGAAGCGCAGAGCCAGGCAGTGCGCCTGTTCGCCCTGCAGCTTCTCGGCGACACGCTCGACCGGCTCTCCAGCGTCGAGGTGCGCGCGAGTGCTTCTCCCTACTATGTGCAGGTGCTCACGCTGCTGCTGTTCTTCGTGGTATCGCTCGCCGCCCTCTTCGCTGCCGTGGTGCTCGCGCGCCAGTATTCTCAGGGATACGTCCGCCACCTCACACAACGGGGCGTCAGCTTCATGCCGCTTTATACGGCGCAGCTGCTGCTCTGCTGCACACTGGCGCTGGTGCTCAGCACGCTGCTCGGCATCATGTTGCGCCTGGTTGACGACTCGTTTGACGTCGTTGCGCTAGCTGCCAGCGGCGTCATGCTCGCACTGGTCGTCGGCCCTTTGTTCGCGCTCATGAGCGGCGTGGCCGTCGGGCGCGGAAACGCCGCGACGCGCACGCTGCTGGGATGCTGCGCTCTCATGTTCTTTATGCTCTTTGCGGGGGGCGGGTTTTACCCGAGCTTTCTTATGGAGACAAGCCTGCGTCTGTTCAATCCCACATGGCTTTCTAACCTGCTCGCCACATGGTCGCTCGGCGGCGGCCTTGACGTGCGTTATGTGGCCTTGTTCACCGTGCCGCTTTCCTTGAGCCTGGGCGGCTGCTACCTCGAATGGAGGATGTCGCGGTGAGAAGGCTGCTTATGCTCATTGCCCTGCAACTCAAGGCGCAGCGCCACCTGCTGCCGTTTTTTGCCTTGGTCGTAGTGTTTCAGCTGGTGCTCGGCCAAGCAAGCGCTCAGGCCTTGGGGGAACGCCAGCCTACGTTGAGCCTGGCGGTACAATGCCTCTCTGACGAGCCGCCAGCTGTGGCGCTCGTAGAGCTGCTGGAAGCCACCCCTGCCCTCAGGATTGTGCCGGCCGCTCCCACGGACGACACTCAGTCGGTGTTTGACGCGCACAACGTCCAGGGGCTTGTGGTAGTCCCCGCAGACTTTGCGCAGCGGCTCGACCGCTCAACCCTTCCACTGGTCCAGTATGTGCCGGCGCCCGGCATTTCCAACAGCAGCTTTGGCTCCGAGCAGGTTGCCGATTGCATTTTGCAATTGCAGGCACGGACGCGGCTCGCATCGGCGCTTGAAGACCTGGGCGAGGACCCCGCGCTTGCCGTCGGGCTCGAGCAAATCAACCTGCTCGACACCGTCTACCAAGGGCCTCTGCTCTCGGCCAAGCCGCTTACGGCCGCACCTGTCTTTGGCGTGAGCGCCTTGTTGCTGTTGGTCGCCTACCTGCACGCGGCCATGACCGTCCCGACCTCTGAGCAGCGTCGACTGCGCGTAAAGGGACGTGGCGCGTTTGTGGCGCAGTTCTTTGCAGGCACTGCGGCGAACTGCGGTGTTTGGCTGGTGTTGGTGGCGTTCTATAGCCTGGCAGTTGCAGCAGGCGGTGGCGGAATCGACCTTGTGCGCGCGTTGGGGCTTGCCGTTATCGCCGTCTACAGCATTGTGCTTGCCGGCCTCATTGCCCTGCTCGCGGGGCGCATGGCCGCCACCTGGCTGTTCGTGCCGCTGTTCCTGCTTAACATGACCGTCGGCGGCGGGCTGTGGGGCAACGTCGTGCTTTCTCCCGTGCTGGCGCCGCTCTCGCCTGTTGCAGCCGTGGTTGCTTCGGGTGAGGGAACCGTCCAAGGCATTATCTCACTCGTACTAGGCTCTTGCATCTTACTGGCAAGTTCTTGTATTGCTATAGGCCTTAAGTATAAGAGAGCGCCGTCTTTGCCTTAGCGCGCTCCCACCGCAGCGCGCACGACAGGAGCCAAGGCAGGGTCGCGCAGCGCGAGGCGGATGTTCGTGTCGAGCCACGCTTCCAGTGTGCCTGTGTCATAGCCTTCGTCAGGGGCAACTTCGATCGCGTACAACTCCTCTTCCGACAACAAGGCGAGCAAGGCGTCGGTGAGCTGGATCTCGCCGCCAGCACCTGGCGCAGTCGTGACCAAAAGCTCCATGACGCGCGGCGTGAGCAGGTAGCGCCCGAAGACGGCCAGCTCGCTCGGCGCTTCGTCGCAGGGGGGCTTCTCAACCAGCGAGCGCACACGCCACACGGCGCCGCCTGCGACAGGCTCGCCGTCTATGACGCCGAATCGCGAGACCTCCTCGCGCGGCACGCGCAAGACCGCAATGACACTCGCACCGCCATGTGACTCACTCACCTCCTTCATGCGGACAAGCACGCCGTTGTCGGGCACCAATACGTCGCCGAGCAGCACAAAGAACGGCTCGTCGGCGCCAACCGCGTCGGCGGCGCAGTGCACGGCATGCCCCAGGCCAAGCGGCTCGGGTTGGGGCACGATGCTCACGGGCAGGCCTCCGGCGTGCGCCACAGCATCGGCAAAGGATGTCTTGCCCTTATTGGACAGCATCTCGAACAACGGCACATTGGGCGAAAAATGCTCGCGTATTGATGGCTTGTCGTCGTTGCTCACCACAATGACCTCTGAGACGCCTGCGGCAAGGGCCTCCTCCACGACATACTGGAGTGCCGGGCGCTCGAGGACCGGCAGCATCTCTTTTGGCTGCGCCTTGGTCGCCGGCAAAAAGCGGGTGCCTAGACCTGCCGCAGGTATGACGGCCTTCATTTATTCTTCCTCCTGCACAGGCTCAAAGACGGCGGTGTCGTACAGCCATTGGTTGGCCTTGTTGCGCAGCGCAGCCTCACGCAGCTGGTAGGAGCAGCCTGAGCCCTCAAACTGCCTGCGGGCCTCGTCTTCCTTGCCGGGCGCCATGCGACGCAAGACGGCATCAATGTCTTGCTCGGTGACCGACATCTTCAGGTGGCGGGCAAGCGCCTCGAGCGAAAAGCCTTGCCGCAACGTCTCACGTGTCTGAAGCATGACCTGCATCGAGAACTGCTGCTCGTCAATGCCCTGCTGCTGAAGAAACTGCTTCATGTCTTTGTTCTCATGCTTGAGCTTGGCCATGAGATTCGATATGATCTCGCCACGCGTGTGCTCGTAAACCTCATCAGGGATACTGCCCTCCATGCGGGTGGCCAGCTCCGAGGCGACCGCGTAATAGAGGTACTCCTCGACCTCACGCCTCTTGTGCTCAAGGCCGCTCTCGCGGATCAGGGCACGTAGTCCCTCGACGTCTTGTGCCTCGGGCATATGCGCCTCGACCCAGGCGTTGGTGATGGCGGGAACGATTTTTTTGGTCACTTCGGTGAGCGTGATGGTGGTGGTCACCGTGACCATGGGCAGCTTGGTGTCTGCGTCAAAGTCAGGGGGCAGTGCCGAGGTGTCTGGCATCTCAAAGTCGAAGGTCCTAACGTCGCCTGCCCTCATGCCCACGATGTTCTTGTCGAAACTCTCGGGCATGAAGTCCTCGCCGAGCCGGTACGCGCGCCGCTCGGCCGTCAGGCCGGGGATGGCCACGCCATCTGCGCCAACAGTCTCAATGCCAAAGACGACTTCGGAGCCTTCCTTTACCTCGGCGCCTTTGTCCTCTATATACTCAGCATTATTCTCTGCTATCATATATAATTGATGATCTATTTCGGCATCAGTGATCTCGACGCCTGGCCTCGCGACGCGCACGGGCTCGTATGAAGACAGCTCGTATTCAGGCTTTGGCGTGACGACCGCGAAGAAGTGGAAGTCCCTGCCGAGCTCGAACTGCTCGGTCGAGCTCACGTCAGGGGTCAGTATGATGTCGAGGTTGTTGTCCGAGACGGCGAACTGCGCCATGCCGCTCATGACAAAATGGTTGGAGAAGGCACTGAGCGCTGGCTCGCCCATGGCCTCAATCAGCTTGGCGCGAGTCTCTTCCTCGGTGGACGCAGGCTCGACATGGCTTTGCATGGCGAACGCAAACGTCGCATGACGAGAAAGCTCTTGTGTGGATCCAGCTGGAACGGTGATGCTGAGCTGGACCTTGCCATCGTCACGCTTCTGTTGTGAGACCTTTAGGTTGAACTGGCTCATGGCGCTCCTCAAGTAGTCGGTGGTGCCGCAGAATCGGTGCGCTCATGATACCATAGGGCCTCTTCTGCCGATAAGGGCTGGCTACCTCGGCGGCCTTGCGGCCGTGGCGGCCACGTTGCACGCGGCCTTGTTGCACGCGTGCCTTAAACCCAGGTGCTGTAGTTCTTGGTGTCGTAGGGAATGACAATCCAGAAGAGTATGTAAAGTGGTATTATCACATACCAACATAATATTGCTAGTATTATTGTCGCAATGCGCACCATCGCCGCGTCCACTCCTAGATACTCTGCGATGCCGCCGCACACCCCAGCGAGCTTGCGGCTTTTTGAAGAGCGAAAAAGCTTTTTGCCCTGCGGAAGGTTGAGGCTCCCCTTGCGCGCGGCAAGCATTAGCAGGATGCCGCCGCTGATAATGGCGAGCGGCCAGACGATGTTCATGATGAAGCTCACGATCACCGCGATCTCTTCAAACCAGACGCCCAGCACACGCTCAGCCAGCTGCCACAGGCCAAAGAGGACGAGCAGCACGCCCACGAGCAAGAACAAGTTGTTTTTGTTAAAGCCGCTGTTCTTCATGATACAGTCCGTCGCATTCTTCTCACGAGGGCATTAACACGGGCTTAGGTCCACACGCCCACGTCGAGCGCCGACACGCCTCTGAGCTGAAGCACCCAGACCTTGCCGTTCTCAACGTGTCTCGTGCCAAACAAAGAAAGATAGGTGTTTGAGCACCAGGCGTCAAGGCTGCTCACATAGGAAAAATGCTCGGGGTCGACCGTCACGGCATTTACTCCGGTGGCATAAATCAGAACAGGCGCATGCGTGGGCACGTACACCTGTATGGCGGCGATGCCCGAGTTGATGCTGAGCGTCGAGCCGCCAAAAAGCGGGTCCCCAAGGCTAAGGCTGCATGTTGACGCGCCTGACTGCACGTCGAGCGAGCGCACCTTCAGTGTCTTGAGGTCAGCGGTGATGTCAGCGGCGCCCACGTCGAGGGCTACGCGGTTCCAGGTGACGCCTGCGGGAATGGCGGCCTGGACATGTGTGGCAGGAAGCGGAGAGGCCGCCGTGAGCCTCTTGAGGTCTATACGCACCTGGTCATGCTGGATGTTGCTGAAGTTGACCTCAGCCTGGCTAACCGAGTCGAGGCTTCCTTGCACGATTATGCTGTTGCCCTCCCCCGCCACCAGAGAGGCGCTCACGGCGCCGCCGCTGATGACAAGCTCGCCTTCGCGCAGGCCTCCGAGGTCAAGACGCGCAAGTTCGTTTTCGGCATGGTTGTCGCTATAGAACAGCGGCTTCATAGGCGAGGCCGGGACCGAGAGCGACATCGTCCTGCCGTCAGGAAGCCGAAACGAGACCGTCCCGTCGATGCCGCCGTAATACCACGTGCCCACCAAGAGCGTCAGCGCGAACAGAAGGGAGCTTGCGAGGTTGAGCGCGCTGATCTTTTTGGCAGTGCCGATAATGCTTAACCCGACGACAATAAGCAGCAT
Source organism: Coriobacteriales bacterium (assembly GCA_031279835.1). GTDB lineage: Bacteria > Actinomycetota > Coriobacteriia > Coriobacteriales > UBA8131 > JAITHV01. The sequence goes on along the minus strand of JAITHV010000006.1, from coordinate 2,354 downwards.
TGGCCAGAGGTTTTCTAGACACAGGACAAAGGTGCCCAGTCCGATGACCTGCAACATGAGGGCCAGCAACACGAACCCGACAGCGAGCAGCACGAGGGCGCCGCCGGCGCGATGCAGCGACCAGCCCTTTGAGCTGGGGGTGAACAGTTGGATAAGGGCAAAGACGATCAGAATGACTGGCCAGAAACGCCAAAACGACATGTTTACGAGGTTGCCGAGCAAGGCGATAACGCCGATTCCGACCAAGAGCGCGCCGACTAGCACAGCGAAGCTCCAGTGGCTTTTTAGCCGAGACTCTTTGGGCGGCTCGTCTTGTGAGGGAGGGTCTTGAGGCTTGGTCTCGATGTAGCCCGAGTTGTCGGCGGGGTCTTTGGGCATGACCGCCCAGGCAATACAGTACAAAAGCACCGGAAACCCGATGCCAGCCACCACGATCACTACCGTGAGGATACGGACCATGGTGGGGTCGATGTCAAAATACTCAGCGACGCCGCCGCACACGCCGCCGATCATTTGGTCGCTGCTCCTGTAGAGTCGCTTCGCTACAGCCATTGTGTTGCAATCCGTTCTTTGGCGGGATACATAACGAAACAAAAGGGTGGGAAGCATGCCCGCTCCCCACCCACGTTAATCGAGTAGCATATTGATGATAACGCCGCGTCAATGATTCGTCAGTATAAACGGCTCGACTGTCGTCAATCTGTAATCAGTTAATTGCCCGGCGTGCCGTCTGGGGTGTTGCCAGGCGCGTCTCCTGACGCACCGCTGGATACAGGGCTGGCGGCACCGCCGACGGTCGCACGGCTGGTCCCAGCGGCAGCGCCTACGGGCTCGTCATTCTCCCCATCGAGACCAGGTGCCGCGTCATGGCGCGTGACGCGCAGCATGGAGACGCGATTGCGGCGCATAGTCTGCACCTTGAACTCGCAGCCTCCCACCTCGAAGCTGTCGCCCACCTGCGGCACCGAGTCTATGGTGTCGAGCAGCCAGCCGGCAATGGTGTCGTAGTCCTCGCCCTCCTCCACCGGAAACCCTAGCTCAATAGCGTCGTCAACTGGCAGCCTGCCGTCTATGAGCCATTCGTGGCCTGCCAGTTGCGTCTGATACTTGTTGTCGGGGTCGTACTCGTCGCTGATGTCGCCGACGATCTCTTCAACGATGTCTTCGGCGCTGATAAGCCCGGCCGTCCCCCCATACTCGTCAACGACAATAGCAATTTGGAAGTGCGAGGTTTGCATTTCACCGAGCAGCGGAAGTATGTCCTTGGTTTCAGGCACGAACATCACGTCGCGCATGTACGTCGTGACGGGTTCGTCAAAGCGGTTGTCGATAATGGCCGCGATGAGGTCCTTGAGCATCGCCACGCCCACAATGCGGTCTGGGCTCTCGTGAAACACCGGCACGCGCGAAAACCCCGTGCCGCGCATTCGGTCCACCGTCTGGCGCACCGTCGCGTCGTCGGCTATGCAGATCATGTCGACGCGCGGCGTCATGACCTCGCGCGCCACCGTGTCTCCCAAGTCGAAGATCTCGTGGATCATGCGCTTCTCCTCGTCGAGCAGGGTGTCCTGCTCGGTAACGAGGTACTTTATCTCCTCCTCGCTGACGGCTTGGCGGTCTTCAGTGCGGCGCACGCCGAACAGCCGCGCGACCGCGTTTGTCGAGACGGAGAGCAGCGTGACTATCGGCGCGGTGACGCGTTCGAACACGCGTATGGGACCCGCCACGTTCATGGCGACGCTCTCGGCGTTTGCCAGCGCGATGCGTTTGGGGACGAGCTCGCCGAGGATGAGGGTCACGTAACTCACGACGAGCGTGGTGACGACGATAGAGAGCGGTGGCGCCACCGCGGCCAGCCAGCCAAGGCCAAAGCCGTTCAGCCATCTGACGATAGGCTCTGAGAATGAGGCGGCTGCCACGGCCGAGGCGCCGAAGCCCACAAGGGTGATGGCCACTTGGATAGTCGCGAGCAGGCGGTCTGAGTCCTGAGCGAGCTCGACGGCGCGCTGAGCTTTTCGCGACCCTTCTTTTGAGCCTTCCTCAATGACCTGCTGGAGCATGGCGCGACGCGCGTTTATCAAGGCCATCTCGCTCATAGCGAAATAGCCGTTTATCAGTATGAGTATCAGCGTTAATACGACACTGACCGCTAAGTCCATGGCTGTCTAGCTGCCATCCTTCTCATGTGGGGGGCGCACCGAACAAGATTCGCGTGTATGCCCATTGTAGCGTACTTGTGCCCGTGGGGGCTGCGCGGACTGGCGCGCGTGTGCTGGCGTGCTTGCCGGCAGGCACGGCTCGCCTCGAATCGTGTGCCGTGTCAGCATAACTAAGCTAGTGCACCGTGCCTGCCC
>JAITHV010000119.1 GCA_031279835.1 Coriobacteriales bacterium | reverse complement strand
TCCTCGGCTGGTCCAACAACGCGGGCGCGACAGTCACGCACATACCGGGCAACGAGCTCTACCTGGCCGGCAACCTCGACCTGCACGCCGTGTGGGCCCAGGACGCGACGCCGCCGCCGGCCGAGCCCAACCAGCCGGTCTACGTCTACCCGCCCGCCGCGCCCCCCGCCACCGTCGTGATACCGCCCGCCAACATCGTCACCGTGATACCCGGCACGAGTAACGGCACAAACAACAGCAACAACACGAATGCAGAGGAATCCAGCACCGCAGGATCCCAAACCGACGTCGCAACCGGCACCACAACCGCAACCGGCACCACAGCCGCAACCGGCATCGACGCCGCATCAGGCGACACGACGACAATCCCTCAGAACAACACCCCCTTAGGCAACGTGACAGCAGACGAGGACCTTGTCAAAACCATTCTGCTCTCTGCAATCCTCGGTGTCGCCGCAGTGACCACAATCGCGGTGCTGCTTGTCTGCCTCGTGCGCAAGCGCCGGTCAGACGAAGAGTGAGTGTGCCCGCCTGCCGAACACTTCTTCCGCTATCACACAGGTGCCCAAGTCGCTCGTATGGCTTGGGCACCTCGCTAGCCTACAGTGTGTCAATGTAGACGCGGTACTCGCGGCTCAGGGCGTCAACCGTTCGGTTCGACGCGTAGAGCTGGCTTTCGAGCGAGGCGACCGGCATGACGCCCATGACGGCGTTCGTGACGAACAGCGCGCTGGCCTCCAAGAGGTCTTCAGCGCTCAGGCGGCACTCTTCCGCTAAGCGGCGACCGATGACCCACGTGCGCAAAGTGCCCGGCAGCAGCCCGCAGCACAGGGCTGGCGTCTTTATCCTCCCTGTGCTCGTCACAAGAAAGACATTGCTCGAGGTGGTCTCGCACACCTCGCCTTTGCTGTTCAGCAACAGGGAGTCGTCAAAACCGAGCGTCTGGACGCGCCGCCGCTCAAGGATGCTCTCGGCACAGGCAAGGGTCTTGTGGCGCACGAGCGGCGAGGTCTCGTTGCGCGTGAGGCTGCCGAAGACAAGCCGCAGGCCATCACGGCGCTGCTGCTCGGTGTAGTGGTTCTCTCTGAACTGCCAGACGACGTTCGTCTCAGACACCATGACCTTGGCCACCCCGTCGTCCAGTGCTTGCTGGGCCACCTCGCGCAGCACGTCACGCACAGAAGGGCACCGCTCCGGACTGATGCCGAGGGCTTCCAAGGCCGCACGGAGCCGGCAGAGGTGGGCGTCAAGAAGAACAGGCCTGCGACCATAAAAGGCGATCGTCTCAAAGGCTCCGATTCCAAAGGAGAAGCCGTCGTCCAGAGCAAGCTGCTGGCGGGCGTCGCCCCGTGCAAGCGCCTTGTCCCCGCCCCGCCCCGCGCTCATCGCAGTGCCTCCAGCAGGGCGCGCGCCTTCTGGTCAGTCTCCAGGTATTCAAGGTGCTCGACAGACTCGTAGGTTATGCCGCCTCCCACGCCGATGTGATACCGGCCGGCCTGGTGAAGCGCGGTGCGTATGACGATGTTGAGGTCGCAGCACCCGTCAAGCCCAATATAGCCGAGCGAGCCGGTGTAGAGTCCGCGCGGGCTGCGCTCGAGCTCGTCAATTATCTCTAGGGCACGAATCTTAGGCGCGCCAGAAATCGACCCGCCCGGCAGGGTCGCCTCAAGCAGGTCGGTCACGTCCGAGTCCGCCCGAAGCGTTCCCTCAACGGTGGAGATAAGGTGGAAGACCGTGGCATAAGCCTCCAGCGCAAACAAGTCGGTCACCTTGACGCTGCCGGGAGCACAGACCCGGTTGAGGTCGTTGCGCTCCAGGTCCACGATCATGAGCAGCTCGCTCTTGTCTTTCTCGGACTCCAGCAGCTCGAGCTTGAGGCGCTCGTCCTCAGTGGGCGTGTGCCCCCGTGGGCGCGTGCCCTTTATGGGGCTGGTGCGTACCGTCGCGCCCGAAAGTCGCAAGAAGCGCTCGGGAGAAGCACAGACAACCTGTGCGTCGTCGTAGTTGAGGTAGGCTCCAAAGGGCGCGGGGTTGTGCGCGCGCAGGTGCTGGAACACCGCGAAGGGCGGCTTGGCCGTCTTCACACAGATCTGGCGCGTCATGTTGGCGATGTAGATGTCGCCGTCAACAATATAGCGGACCATGCGCCGCAACGCCTTGTGGTAGTCCTCCTCGCAAAAATCGGACGAGACCTGGGGCACGGCCTGCTCGCGGACGGCGTGGGGGTCGCGCTGGGTCACGGTGCCCGCCAGCTCCTCAAGCCGGTCCAACGAACGTCCCGTGTCGTCAAGCTGCCCTGAGGCTGTCGCGAACACTTTGCCCGTGCGATGGTCGGCAACGACGAGGTTGTCGTAAAAAAGCAGGCGGCAGGCCGGGATGTCTGGCCCGGTCGCGCTCTCAGGTGCGTTCTTGGAGTCATGTACTGAAGGAACGCCCTGGAGCCTCCGTCCATAATCGTAGGAGAAGTAGCCAATAGCGCCTGCGGCCATCGGCAGCCCCGTGCGGTTCTCCTCATGATGTTCGCGCAAGTACCGGCGCAGCCAGGGCAGAAAGCCCTCGGCGGCCTCGCGCCCGTCTACCAAGCAAACGTCATCGACTGCCTCGACGCACAGGTAGGGAGAAACCCCGATGACAGAGTGCCGGCCGAGGCTGTTGCGCAACGAGGAGTCGAGAAAGGCCGCGTTTGCGCCTTGCGGCCCGTCATGGAGCGCGGCGAACAGCTCGGCAATGTCGCCCTTGCCGTCCTTCCCGATGCGAAGCTCGCGGACCTCAGTCATAACAGCCTCGACTCATGCCGGCTGTCAAGCGTGACTCGGCGTCCAGGGCGCGCGCCGCACGCGCTGTGCACAGAGCGAGGTAGTTTGCCAGGAGCAGGTGACCATGCTCGGTGAGCACCGCCTCAGGATGAAACTGCACCCCATAGACCGGCAGGCGTCGGTGGCTTATCGCCATAACAGCGCCGTCCGGCGCCCAGGCGTCAACCTGCAATTCAGGGGGGAGCTGCTCGCCGCTGACCGCCAATGAGTGATACCGCGTGACCTTGAAGGGGGAGGGGATGCCGTCAAACAGCCCGAGCCTTGAATGGCTGATCTCGCAAACCTTGCCATGCATCGGGCGCGCCCCATGCACCACGCGTGCGCCAAAGACGCGTCCCACTACCTGATGGCCGAGGCAGACGCCCAGCACCGGCAGCCGGGTGGCGAAGTGCCTCACAGACTCGAGGCACACGCCGCAGTCGTCAGGGCCTTTGGGGCCGGGTGAGATGACGATGCCCTCCAGTCCACGCATTTCGCTCAGCGTGCGCAGCGTTACGGCGTCGTTGCGCACCACGGCCACCTCGGCGCCGAGCTCCGTGAAGTACGCATGTAGGTTGTAGACAAAAGAGTCGTAGTTGTCGATAAGCACGAGCACGTCTGGTCTCCTTCCGACTTTGGCCACCGCGCGGGCTGGTCCTTCTCCGCAAATAAAAAACTGCCAAAACAAGGGGCCTGGCCCCAGGGTCTTGGCAGTCTCCTTCTCAGCAAAGGCACACCGGTTATTCGATTTGGCCTGTCGGCGCCATGCAGCGCGCCGACTGGTTACCTGCTCGCACTACCTTAGCACAAACGGCTCCGGCATGTCAGAGGGGTCGGATCTCAGTGTCA
>JAITHV010000111.1 GCA_031279835.1 Coriobacteriales bacterium | reverse complement strand
ATGGTGATAACGACGAACCTTGCTTTTGAGAAGTGGGAGGAGGTGTTCAAAGACACCGATATGACAGGCGCCCTTGTCGACAGATTGGCCCATCGGGCCCATATACTTGATATGAGCGGTGACAGCTACAGGATTGACGATACGAAGCGTTGGTTGGGTAGTAAAGTGGACCAGTTTTCGAGCGATTGAGTGGACCAGTTTTCGATTGACATTAACACCCAGTCCAAGCAAGCTTACAGGCAACTTTTACGAGCACGAAACATTGTCGCCAGCATGCTGCGGTATGATATGAAGTTCATGTGCTTTCTGACTTTTAGGAGGGTCTGGCATGGACAACCGCATGCCCCACAAGCCCCATGTGCCCCAAATGCCGCATTCGTGCCCCGTCAACGAGACCTCGCCTGATCTCGCACAGCTGCGCCACGACCTAAAACAGCGACTCGACAGCCTCAAGCGCGGCCTGTACGACCCGTCGTTCGAGCACGACAACTGCGGGATCGGCATGCTTGTAGACATCAAGGGCCGCGCGTCTCACCAGCTTGTCACCGACGCCATTTCCATCCTTGAGGCGCTCACGCACCGCGGCGGGGTGGGGTTCGAGCCCGACACCGGCGACGGGGCCGGCATCCTTATCCAGATGCCCGACGCCCTTATGCGACGCGTCGCGGCCGCAGGCGGCATCGCGTTGCCCGACGGCGACGGCTCCTACGGCGTCGCCATGCTGTTTGCCTCGCCTGACGCCGCCCGCCTGGGCAAGAGCATCGAGGCGTTCTGCGGCATCGTTGCCGAGGAGGGCCTTGAGGTGCTGGGCGTGCGCACGGTCCCCGTCAGCCCCGACTGCATAGGCCGCACGGCCGCCGCTGTGCGCCCGAGCATCCGGCAGGTGTTCATCGGCATGCCGCAGGGCACAGCACTCTCGCCCGCGGCCTTCGAGCGTGCGCTGTACCTCGTCGCCAAGCAGGCGCACAACCGCATCCGCAACCAAGAGCACAACGCCGACCCCTACTTCTACCTCGCGTCATGCTCAAGCAAGACCATCGTCTACAAGGGCATGCTGCTGCCCAGCCAGCTGGCCGACTTCTACCTCGACCTCAAGGACCGCGACCTCACGAGCGCCATCGCACTCGTGCACTCGCGCTTCTCCACCAACACCTTCCCAAGCTGGGAGCGTGCGCATCCCATGCACCATATCGTGCACAACGGAGAGATAAACACCATACGCGGCAACGTCAACTGGGTCCGTGCGCGCGAGGTCCCCATGCGCAGCTCGGCGTTCGGCGCGAGCCTTACGCGTGCGCTTCCGGTCATCAACGAGGACGGCTCAGACTCGGCGATGCTCGACGACTTTCTCAACCTCATGATACACGCCGGCTGGCCGCTCCATGAGGCCGTCATGCTCGCGATCCCCGAGCCTTGGGAAGAAGACGCCCGCATGCCTGAAGACGTTCGCGCTATGTACGAGTATAATAGCTGTCTCGTCGAGCCCTGGGACGGCCCGGCGTCGGTGGCGTTTACCGACGGGCGCTTCGCGGGAGCGACGCTTGACCGCAACGGGCTGCGCCCCTCGCGCTACTACATCACTTCTGACGACCAGCTGATCCTGGCCAGCGAGGTGGGAGTGCTACCCCTTCCGGTGGAGAAGATCGTGCGCAAAGACCGCCTGCGCCCTGGCCGCATGCTGCTCATCGACACGTTTGAGGGACGCATCATTGAAGACGACGAGCTCAAGGCGAAGGCGGCGCAGGCATGGCCGTTTCGCTCCTGGCTCGACGGCGGGCTTGTGCGCCTCAAGGACCTCGTTGCAGACAAGGGCGGGACGGCCGCCGACTGGCGCAACCTCAAGGAGGCGCTTGAGGCCACGGGGCAGCGTCTTTCTCCCGCGCTTCTTGACGCCTTCGAGTTCCTTGCGGCGCCTGCAGGCCCGCAGGAAGCGCTGCCTGGGCACCTCACTATGCAGAAGGCCTTCGGCTACACATGGGAGGACCTCACGCTCACGCTCAAGCCCATTGCCGAGCGCGCGGAAGACCCTATTGCCTCCATGGGCTACGACGCCCCGCCTGCCGTGCTCTCGCGACGGCCGCAACTGCTCTACAACTACTTCAAGCAGCTGTTCGCCCAGGTCACGAACCCCCCGATCGACGCCATCCGCGAGCATCTCATAACCTCAAGCTCCGTGCATCTGGGAAGCGAGGGCAACCTGCTGGCACCGGACGGAAGCAACTGTCGCCTTGTCACCCATCACACACCGATCCTCAACAGCGACGAGTTCGAGGCGCTGCGCGCCCTGTCAGAAGATGGCCTGCGCTCTATCACGGTGCCCATGCACTTTGACCCGCACCGCGCGGCTGGCCTCGAAGAGGCGTTGGAGCACCTGCTTGCCCTTGCCGACGCCGCATGCGCACAGGGCTACAACATCCTCATTGTCTCTGACGAGGGCATACAGGAAGACCGGGCGCCGATCCCCGCCTTGCTTGCGGTCGCAGGGCTGCACCATCACCTGGTGCGGCGCGGCATGAGGACGCAGATGAGCATTGTCGCTGCCTCGGCCGAGCCGCGCGAAGTCCACCACCTCGCCCTGCTCGTCGGCTACGGCGCCAACGCCGTCTACCCGTACCTCGCCTATGAGAGCATCAGAAGACTCGCTGACGAGGGAATACTTGCGGTAGACGCGGCGACCGGCTGCGCCAACTATCAAAAGGCGGTCACCAACAGCATCGTGAAGGTGATGTCGAAGATGGGCATCTCCACCGTGCGCAGCTATCACGGCGCCCAGGTGTTCGAGGCGCTCGGCATCGCCCCCGAGGTGATCGACCGCTACTTCACCGGCACCGTCTCGCGCATCGGCGGGCTTTCGCTTGCCCACATAGGGCACGAGACGCGCCAACGTCACCTCGCCGCCTTTGAGCCGACGCTCAACGAGTCAACCGTCGAGTCAGGCGGGGAGTACAAGTGGCGCAACGACGGCGAGTACCACCTGGTGAACCCCGAGAGCGTGTACTACCTCCAGCAGGCGGTGCGCCGTGGCGACTACGAGCTGTTCCGCAAGTTCAGCGCCTGCATAAACGACCGCAGCCGCCAGCTCAAGAACCTCCGCGCCCTTCTCGACATCGTCACGGCAGAAAAGCCGATACCGCTCGAGTCCGTAGAGCCCGCCGAGTCCATCGTCAGGCGCTTCAAGACCGGCGCGATGTCGTTCGGCTCGATCAGCCAGGAGGCGCACGAGTGCATGGCCGTCGCCATGAACCGCCTCGGCGGCAAGAGCAACTCAGGCGAGGGGGGAGAGGCCCCCGAGCGCTATCTTGCGAGCGTTGAGGGAGAAGACCGCTGCAGCGCCGTCAAGCAGGTGGCGTCGGGGCGCTTCGGCGTGACCATCGACTACCTCAACCACGCCTCCGAGATCCAGATAAAGATGGCCCAGGGCGCCAAGCCCGGCGAGGGCGGCCACCTGCCCGGGCGCAAGGTCTACCCCTGGGTGGCCAAGAACCGCTTCTCGACGCCCGGCGTCGAGCTCAT
>JAITHV010000074.1 GCA_031279835.1 Coriobacteriales bacterium | reverse complement strand
TAATTTAGCAACATGTTGCTAAATTATGACAGTGAGATCCGACCCCTCTGTCAACTTTGTCACACTTTCTGTTGGTGCAGCGGCTGCATGCAGCGCTTTGCCGCGCTTCCGTTGCACGGGACTCTGCTATCATCTGATCTCGTGAACCGCGACAAACTAACAACAACACCAACAGGCGACGGCAGCATGGCCCCGGTCGCTCGTGCGCATTTCATCGGTATCGGCGGCTCTGGGATGGCCGGCATCGCGCTTGTCGCGCATCGGCGCGGCATCAAGGTAAGCGGCTCAGACCTCAAGCAGAGCTCGTACGTGCAGGCTTTGCTGCGCGAGGGCGTCGCGGTCAGCTTTGGCCACGACAAAGCCGCCCTGCACGACAGCGAGATCGACGTGGTGGTCGTCTCGACGGCCATCCCCGAGTCGAACCCCGAGTATGCCGAGGCCCGCAGGCTTGGTATGCGAATATGGAAGCGAGCACGCATGCTGGCATATTTGGGAGAAGGTCTTGGCGTCCTCGCGGTCTCAGGGACTCATGGCAAGACAACCACCTCCGCCCTGCTGGCCACTTCTCTTGTGCGGCTCGGCGCCGACCCCACCTTTCTTGTCGGAGGGGTGGTCGAGGGCTTTTCGGCAAGCTCGTACGCAGGAACGGGGCCGCACTACGTGGTAGAGGCGGATGAGTCTGACGGCTCGTTTGTCTGGCTGCGCCCGCGCCTTTCGATTGTCACGAACATCGAGTCGGACCACCTTGACTACTACGAGGGGCTTGACGAGATAAAGGAGTCGTTCGCCGCCTTTCTCGACCGCCTCACTGACGACGGGCTTGCCATTGTCTGTGCCGACAGCCCCGGGCTCGTCGAGCTGACGCGCGCGAGCGGCAAGCCCTTTTACAGCTATGGGCTAAGCGTGTCGGCTGACGTGCGTTGCAGGGTAAAGGGCGTGCGCGAGTTCGACGTGGTCTATGCAGACGGCGCCTGCTGCCCGCACGTGCTCGGCTCCGCGCCGGGCGTGCACAACATGCTCAACGCGACGGCGGTCGCCTGTGCGCTTGACTGGCTTGGTTACGACCGCGCCGCCTCTGCCGAGGCCATCAGCGCGTTTGCCGGCGTCGGAAGGCGCTTCGAGCGCGTGGGGACTGCCGCAGGCGTCGACGTCGTCGATGACTACGGCCACCATCCAACCGAAATCGACGCCACGCTCCAGGCAGCGCGGCGCCTCGGCTATCGCAGGGTCCATGTGGTGTTCCAGCCACACCGCTACACGCGCACCCGAGCATTCATGGAAGAGTTCGCCTCGGCGTTCGGATCCGCTGATACTATCACACTCTTAGACGTGTATTCAGCAGGAGAGGAGCCGATCCCGGGCATCAACAGCGAGGCGCTCGCTCGCGCCATCCGCGCCCACGACGCGTCAGCCGACGTCGCCTGCGTTGCGTCGCGTCACGAGCTGCCTGACCGGGTTGCCGCGCTCGCGCGCCCCGGCGAGGCCGTTGTCACCATGGGTGCCGGCGACGTCACAGAGCTCGCTCCCTTGTTGCTTGCGGCCCTGGAGCGCGTAGGCGCTGGCGGCGACACGCCCTCGGCTCTTGAGGCGTCATGAGCTCGTTTGACGCCTACTGCGAGCTCCAAGGCATGCTTGAGGGCCATATCTTTTGCGACGAGCCGATGGTGCGTCACACGAGCTTTCGTGTGGGAGGCCCCGCCGACCTGTTCATCGAGTGCGCGTCGGTGCGCGACCTCAACTTCTCCTTAGACGTCATCGCGCGTCATCAGCTGCCCTGGGCGGTCGTCGGGAAGGGCAGCAACCTGCTCGTGAGCGACGAAGGGTTCCGCGGGGCAGTCCTGGTGCTCGGGGCGCAGTTCAAGAGCTTCTCCCTCCCTGATCTGACGTGCAGCCAGAACAAGCTGGTCGCCGGAGGCGGCGTGCAGCTTTCCACCCTGGTCCAAGCAGCGTTCAAAAACGGCCTTTCTGGCTTTGAGTTCGCCGTGGGCATCCCGGGCACGCTTGGCGGCGCCGTGTTCATGAACGCCGGCAGCAGCGACGTGTGGATAGGCTCCATAGTCGAGTCGCTGACGGTGCTCAGGCCAGGCGAGGGGCTTGTCCGCTACCAGGGCAGCGAGCTGCCCTGGGGCTATCGTTGCTCGGGGCTTCCGGCAGGGGAGGTCATCGTCGAGTGCGTCTTGCGCGTCACGCCAGGGCATGTGGGGATGATACGTGCCGGCATGGAGGCCTCGCTGACGCGTCGCAAGAAGACCCAGCCACTCACTACGCCGAACGCAGGCAGCATTTTTCGCAACCCCGAGGGCGACTCTGCCGGGAGGATCATCGAGGGCCTTGGGCTGAAGGGCTACACCCATGGCGGCGCACAGGTCTCGGAGGTTCATGCGAACTTTATTGTGAACACGGGCAACGCGACGGCTTCTGACGTGGTTGCTATAATCATGCATATACGTCGGCGTGTGAGAGAAGAACATGGCATCGAACTCAGACCGGAGATCCGATTCATCGGATTCGAGACCTAAAAAACGGCCATCAAGCCAAGAGCAGAGAGGCGACGCGTCCTCTTCAGGCGGTTCGCGGCCGTATGCGGCACGACGTCCTGACATGCGTGTCGTGCCGTCTCGAACAGGTCGCTCCTCCTCACCAGGCCGCCAAGGCGAGCGTTCAGGCGAGCGTTCGAGAGAGCGCCAAGGCGAGCGCGTGGGCGAGCGCCAAGGCGAGCAAAGGCGCTCAGATCGCAGATCGGCAACCGACCAACGACGCCAAAATCGCAGTTCGGTAACGTATCGCCAGGCGCCGAAGGCAAGCGCGGGCACCAAGTCGCTCTCGAGCGCACGCCGCAGCGAGAAGCAGCCGTATGACTACTCTAAGAGGCCACAGGCCGCGCGCAAGGCCTCGGCCAGCTCACGCAAGGTCTTTGAGGACGGTGGCCCCGACCCGACCGCGCGGGACCTCCCAGGCGTGACTGTCGCAGAGCAGCGTCGTCGCATCAACCGTGAGGCACGTCGCAAGAAGCTGTTCTCGATCAACATGCGCGCGCTCGTCGTCATAGGCGTGACTGTTGCCCTCGCTCTTCTGTTGTTCGGGATCTATCACTCGCCGCTGTTCACCATCACGCATATCCAGGTCGAAGGGTCAAAACGGCTCACAAACGAGCACCTTCGGGATGTCGCTGACATTCCCGGCGGCATGACGCTGTTGCGCGTCGACGCTGATGGCGTGATCGCGCGCCTGCGCGGCGACGTCTGGGTCGAGAACGCAACGGTCGAGCGCCGGTTCCCTTCAACATTGCTCGTCACCGTACAAGAACGCGAGCCGGCTGCTGTGGTTGAGATCTTGCCTGACGCAGTGAGCGGGTCTCCTGCAAAGTGGCTTGTGTCGGGAGACGGGCGTTGGCTCGCCCGGGTCAGCGAGGCAAACGCGTACGTGCGGATCCACGAGAACGAGGTAGCGGTGCTCACGCGCATCACCGACATAAGCAGTGCGACCAAGCCGATCATCGGCGAGCAGGTGGCCGACGAGGGCGTGCTGAACGCCCTTGGCATTCTCAACAACCTGAGCAGCGAGATGCGCGGCCTGGTGACGAGCATCTCGGCGCCCGACCGCGCCAAGACCACGCTGATGCTTGTCAACAACGTCAGGGTCGCCTTTGGCGACGCAAAAGACGTCGCTGCCAAGGAAGACGCCATAAAGACCATCATCAACCAGTACTCAGACATCGTCGTGAGCATCAACGTGCGCGTGCCCGACCGGCCGACGTGGCAAGGCTCCGGATCGCAGCCTTCCGGCGCACAATGACATAAAGAGAATGTAATAACAATATGCTGCGCAATACACCCAGGCAGCCACAGCTGCCCATGATTTACGGTACAATGGGCAGCGGCACCGTAAACTGTCGCTTGTTTGCACTGTTGCGTTGTCACGCCGCCGCAGTTTGCTGCTTTTACCTCCCTGCTCGCACAGGCTGCGGCGGCAACTATTCTCGCGTGCCTCGGCCGCAGGGACCGCCCAGCCTGTTAAAACCGCCAGGAGCCCGCCATCTGCCAGCTGTTCTGCACAACCGCCTCAGAGCCATTCGACGTCCGCAAGTTGCTTGCGGAGTTCTTCTCCCACGGGGCAGACAACCCGCACGGATGGGGTCTCGCCGACCTCACCGACCCCGCCTGGCGCATCCTTCGTGAGGCGCGCCCGGCTCATACATCCTCGCTTGCGGCCCAGGTCAGCGCCCATCCGCTTATGGTCACCGACGCTCTCGCGCACATACGCTACGCCACTGTGGGCGACATTGAGGAGGCGAACTGCCATCCCTTCGTCGGTGCCGACGCGAGCGGCCGGCGCTGGATGCTCATGCACAAGGGCACCATTTTTGACCACGCCGCTGCCGACGCGTTCTTCAAGCTACAGACAGGCTCAACAGACAGCGAGCGCATCTTTCTGCTCCTGCTTGACGCGCTCAACAGGCAATATGAGGCCAAGCGCGCGCCGCTCGAGGCCGACGAGCGCTTCTCCGTGCTGGAGCGTGTGGTGTGCCAGCTCGCGCCCGGCAACATCGTGAACCTCGTCATCTACGACTCTGACCGTTTTTATGTGCACACGAACTATCGCAGCTCGCTTCACGTCCTGAGCAAGGACGGGCGCACGATGTTCTCCACCGCACCGCTCATCAGTTATGCCCCCGAGAGCACCTGGGCAGAGCTAAAGCACAACACGTTGTTCGCATACCGGCTTGGTGAGCTTGTCGCAACGGGCGTCGATCACGGTTCAGAGTATGTGGACCGCCCGGAAGACACGGTTTATCTGTATCAAGACTATGCTGCGCTATAAGGACGGCGGCTGCTTCTTGGGAGACATCCCGGTTGTCGCGCCGTCTGCGCCGCTCCCTCCCTGGCTGCTGGCCTTCACGACGCTGGCGCAGAGGGGCGTCTCGTCTCTTGACTTTGGCGCGGGCGGCAAGGAGGCCTGCTGGGACGAGCGCAGGCGCCTCGAGCAGGCATTAGAGCCGCTTGCGGTGCATTGGCTCGCGCTTGAGCACGGCAGTTGCGTGAGGGAGCTGCCCGTCCGAGAAGCTCATCCTGACGACCAAGCTGATCGCACGACGCACAGAGGCGACGCCGCTGTGATCGCGGAGCTTGGCCACGCGGCGGCCATCACCACCGCCGACTGCCTGCCGGTGGTGATCTGCGCGCTGCACGCACGGCGCGCGGCGCTCGTGCATGCCGGCTGGCGCGGGCTTGCGGCGGGGATAGTGGGGCTGGTCGCGCGTCGCCTTGTCGCAGACGGCCCGTGCGCCGCCTGGATCGGCCCGAGCATCGCAGGCGCGGACTACGAGGTTGGCCCCGAGGCGCACGAACAGCTTGCCTGCCAGGAGGCGGCGCTGCCGCAGCACTTTTGGCCGTCAGGGCGCTCTGGTCACGTGTATGCCGACTTGCGGGGCATCGCCTGCGCCCAGCTCGCCGCCGCTGGCATTGCCAAGGACGCCGTGGAGACGTTCATGCCTTCGACTCGCCGCGACAGCCGCCTGCACTCAGTGCGGCGCGACGGTGTCGCCGCAGGGCGCATGGCCACGGTCGTTGCGCTGAGGTGAGAGCCGCCGCGCAGACGACGCGACGCGGGACACGCGGGCTGTGCGAGACGCCGGGCTGTGCGTGATGCGCGGGCTGTGCGGGCTGTGCGAGACGCCGGGCTGTGCGTGATGCGCGGGCTGTGCGGGCTGCGCGGCTGTGCGGGCTGCGCGGCTGTGCGGGCCGCGCGGGCTTATCCCGCCTTCTTTGCGCGCGCCTGAGGGCGCAGCAGCCATGCCGTCTCAACACCGATCAGCGCAAGCCCAACCCAGATGAGGCCAAAGCAGACGGCGTGCGCCTGCGTGAACTGCTCGCCGAACACGAACACGCCGAGCAGCGTGCTCAAAGTAGGGGAGAGGTACTGCAGAAAGCCTACCCACGAGAGCGGGATGCTGTTGGCGGCCTTGGCGAAGAGCAGAAGCGGCACGACGGTCATGGCGCCGCCGCCGACGAGCAGCACGGTGTCTGTCCATTGGCGCTCGGTGCCTGCAGGGCTTAAGAACTCATGGCCGGGCATGAAGAGGCTGGCACCCACAAAGACGAGCGCGAGCGGGGCGATGAGCGCCGTCTCGGCAGCGAGCGCCGGGACTGCGGGGTAGCCGCCGGTCTTCTTGAGCATCCCGTACAGCGCGAACATCAAGGCCAGGCCTGCGGCAATCCACGGAAAAAACCCCAGCCCGACCGTGAAGTAGACGACGCCGACAAGCGCTAGCACGCTCGCAACAACCTGCATCGGGGTGAGGCGCTCCTTGAAGACGACCAGCCCGATCACCACCGACACGAGCGGGTTCACATAGTAGCCGAGCGAGGCCTCAAGAACATGCCCGCTGTTCACCGCATAGATATACAGCCCCCATGAGCCTGCGATGGTAAGGCCGGCGAGGGCGAGGATAAGCACGGCCCGGCGTTGGCGAAGCAACGCCTTGAACTCGGCGGAGCGGCCGCGCAGCAGCTGCACGATGGCAAACATGAACACGAAGCCCCAAAGCATTCGGTGAGCGAACACCTCAAAGTAGGGCGCGCCGGCAAGCAGCTTCCAGTACAGCGGAAGCAGCCCGTAGACCGCATAGCATGCAGTGCCGAAGACGAGTCCCCGACGGAACTCCTTGTTCATGGTCATGTGCTGGTGTTCTTTCTGTCTGTGGCGGCGCCGCAGGCGTGTCGCGCGCCAGGTTGCGTTAGCGAGGTGTTGCTCAATTGTAGTGCAATTTGCTGCGGCAGGAACGGGGCGGCGCCTCAGCTTTTGTCGAGGCCGCGAATGGAGCGCAAAAAATATGCGGGCACCACCAAGGCCACCATGAGGATGCCGCTGAGCAAAAACCAGTTGGCTATGCCGAACGGCTCGGCAATAAGGGCGGCTGGCAACAGGCCGAGTGCGGGCGCCAACGTTACCATCGAGCTGTACACGCCCATCACCCGCCCGGTTTTCTCATTAGGGGAATGGCGTTGCAAGATGGTCGTTACTGGCCCATTGTAAAAGGCGCAGAAAGCCGCCATTACGCCGCTGGCTCCCAGAAACACCCAGAACTGGCCAGGGGCGAGCAGCCCCATAACCAAGGTCGTGACGCCAATGCCGAGCCCACAGTTTATGACGATCAGGGTATGCCGCCTTCCGCCTCCCCAGAGTATAAGGATCAGGCTGCCTGCCAGTATCACTATGCCGAAAACTGCTTCGATGAGCGATGCGAGATAGCCCAGCACCTCCTCGTCGTTGCCGAATGCCGGCCCAAAATGCGAATAGGTCATTAACGGGAACAGCGTTGAGATCGGTGTGAACAGGATCATGTCGATGGTGCACAAGACGATGAGCAACATGAGGCCGCGGTTTTTGCTTATGACGCGAAGCCCGTCTGCCATGTTTGAGACGACGCGCCTGCTGCTTATGGTCTTGTCGCGGACGGTGGGAATTCGTGCCAAGACCATCCCGGCGACGGCGACAGCAGCTCCGAGCGCGTCAAGCAACAGCGCGAACTCCAGGCCGAGGTTGATGTAGATGAAAATGCCGACGGCTGGGGCGAAGATGCCTGCAAAGCTCCAGAGCATCTGCGACAGGGTGTTGATCCGCAGTAAGTGGCGCGCAGGCACGAGCATCGGCATTGCTGCCGTCATGGCCGGGGCATGGAACGCCTGGCCGCACGAGCGCAGTATCAGCACCCCGACAACGAGCGTGAGACTGGGAGAGCCAAGCATGATTATCAGCGCCAGTGCCACCGAGACGACCCCGACGCCGGCATCCGCGACGATCATAATGAGGCGGCGATTCACGCGGTCGGCCAGCACGCCGGCAAAGGGGCTGATAAAGCCAATGGGCAACAGGGTCAGCGTCGACACGGTAGCGAGCGTTGTCACGGAGCCGCCCGTTACCGAGACTATGTACCAGATGACCGCGAACAAGGCGGCGTAGCTGGTCAGTATCGAGACAGCCTGGCCGCACCAGATAAAGGCGATGACCTTGATCCAGTTACGTGTCAGCGGCCGGCCGGTCGAGCTGACCTCGACGCTTGGCAGCGTCTCGTCATGGTGGGCGAGGGGCGCCTTGTTCTTGTCGGTGTCAGCCATCGTGATCCGTCTGTGCAGCCGCCTGCCCGTCTGTGCGGTTGCCCGTTCGTGCGTGCTCCTCAAAGGCAGCCCAGACACAGGCGACTTCCTGCTCCCAAAAGCGACGGCAGTCTGCAGGGTCTAAGGGGTCGAGCGCGCGCCCGAGCACGTTGTGGGCGAAGGCGAAGTAGCCGATGCCGGGGATACCGGTGTCGGCGCGCACGACGATCGCGGCAAGCGAGACGCCGTTGTCTTTATCTTCAAGTGTGCATACTTCTTCAAGCATCTGTGCAAGGGCGCTTGAGCGGGCAGAGAAGCGCCGGGCAAAGACTGCCGTAGATATCTCGCCATAGGTGATCGTCGACCGGCCGGCGGCTACGCCGACGAGCAGCGACCGCATGCGCTCGCGGCACGCGGCCCATTCATCGGCCGGCATGCCCCAGGTAGACACAAACGCGCGCTTTGCCATGTCGGCAGCTCCTCTCCTCTCCCTGCCTCAGGTCAATGGGTCTTGCGTCGAGAGAAGCTGAGCGTGGCAAGCAGGAAGAAGGCAGCGACAAAGGCCCACAATATGCCAAAGTCGAGCGCGACCTGCTCTAGGCCGGCACCGCGCAGCATGACCGCACGCAACGCCTCGGCTCCGTGGGTGATGGGGAAGCAGGCGCTCAACACCCGCATCCACTCAGGCGCTGCGGTCAGGTCGAAGACGCCTGAGAGCAGGATCTGTGGCACCACGAGCACAAGCATGAACTGGATCACCTGGAATGCCGTTTTGGCAAGCGCGCTGACGAGCAGGCCTAGGCACAGCGACACGAGCGCCATTGAGAAGGTCACCATGACAACGAGCGCGAGCGACCCTTCGTTCGGAAACCCAATGAGCGCGATGCAGGCCCATAAGACGATGGCAGCCTGGATGAGCGACACGAGCCCGAACCCGAGGCAGAAGCCTAAGACCAGCTGCCAGGGGCGGATGGGAGTGACGAGCAGGCGCTCCATCGTGCCGCCCAGCCGCTCGGTCACCAGTGACATGCCGCTGGTGATGAAGACGAACATGAAAATAAAGATGCCGATGAACACGGGCCCAAAGAAGTCAAAACTGCCCCACTCGCTCGTGCCGTGCAAGTACGAGAGGGATATTTCTTCTACGGTCGGTGTGAATTCCACAGTAAGCGAGCTTAGGTCTGACAGAATGGGCAGCTCGGAGGGGTTGGGCAAGTTGGGCAGCTCGGCGAGGCCAGGCAAGTTGGGCAGCTCGGCGAGGCCAGGCAGCTCGGCGAGTTGGCCGCGCAGCGCTTCGAGCTGGTCGCGCAGTGTTCCGAGCTGCCCCCACAGGGCGTCAAATTGCCCTTGTGCCTCGCTGAGATGCTGCGTTATCTGAGACTGGGCGCGCTCGCGCCCTGCAAGCGAGAGTGTTTTGACAGCGGTGCTGAGGGTGCTGGCAACAGCGGCGGTCCTCGAAGGGTTCGAGCCTTCGACCGTGACTTCGAGGACGGTGCCTTCAAGGACGCAGACTGCGTCAACGTCGCCTTTTGAGAGCAGCCTGTGTGCCTTGGCAGCGTCCACAGCACGGACCGACGCCTCCTCGGCCGTCAGCGCGTCGGTGACCTCTTGCGGCAGGTCCACTGCCGCAATGCTTGGGTGGTACGCAGGCGCGTTGAGCAAGGCGCTGAACAGCCACAAGACAAGCACGGGCGCGACAACGAACAGGACGATGGTGCGCGGGTCATGGGAGAATTGTTGGAGGATGCGCAGCATCACGGCAAAGGCCTTACGCATGATGGTCCTTGTCGTATGCGAGGAATGTCTCCTCGAGACTTGCGGTGCCCTTTGCGGCCTTGAGTGCGGCAGGTGAGCCTTCGGCGATGACGCGCCCGTCTTGGACAAGGACCAGCCGGTCGCATTCCTCAGCCTCGTCCATGACGTGCGTGGTTACCAGAAGGCTTGCACCATCAGACGCAAGCTCATGGAAGGCGCGCCAGAGCTCGCCGCGGTGCCGGGGGTCAAGGCCGACGGTAGGCTCGTCGAGGACGAGCAGGTCGGGGGAGTGCAGCAGGGTTATAGCGAGCGAGAGCCGTCGGCGCATGCCGCCGGAGTAGTTCGAGACGAGCACGCGTCGGTGCTCCGTGAGGCGCACGAGGTCGAGAACCTGGTGCGAGCGTGCCTCGAGCTCGCGACGGCCCATGCCAAAAAGCGCGCCAAAGAAGCGCAGGTTCTCATGTGCGGTAAGGTCTTGATAGAGGGCGTCGCTTTGCGGCATATAGCCGAGCCGTTTGCGCACGGGCGCGAACGGGGGCTTCTCCCCCAGCACGGTGACCGTGCCGCTGCTCGGCAGATGTGTGCCGACGAGGATACTGACTATGGTGGTCTTTCCACAGCCGGACGGGCCGAGCAGGCCGGTGATGATGCCGGGCACAAGCACGAGGTCGATGCCCTTGAGCACTTCATGCTTGCCAAATCGCTTGTAGACCTTGACGAGGCTCGCAGACTCTGACTCTGATGCGGGCGTGGGTGCGGGCGTGGGTACTGGCACGGACAAGGTGGAAGTATGCATGCCGCCCTTTCTCTCGTCGATGCCACATTGCCGTAAGCGCAGGAAGGCAGGTGGTATCGGTATCATAATGATACCAGCGCTGTGGTCGCGTGTCTTCTTGTAAGGGGTGATTTCTGCCGATTGCCCATTACGGGCGCGACCCTGGCGTGACGGCATAAAAGTGCCGGTGGCGTTTATCCGCCCAGTCTGGTAGGATACTCTAGCCGTCGGGATGTGGCTCAGCTTGGTAGAGCGCACGGTTCGGGACCGTGAGGTCGCTGGTTCAAATCCAGTCATCCCGACCAGCGCATGCCCGGCAACCAGCATGGTTGCCGGGCATGCGCCTATGATGGCTGGATTTGAAGCCAGACATGGGGCGAGGCGTCGCAAACGTGCCAGCGGCACGTTTGCAGCCGAGCGTCCGAAGCGAGCAGCGCGAGCAAGGACATGCGGTTTTGACGCCAGTCAAAAGCGCGTCAAATCCAGTCATCCCGACCAGCGCATGCCCGGCAACCAGCATGGTTGCCGGGCATGCGCCTATGATGGCTGGATTTGAAGCCAGACCTGGGG
>JAITHV010000121.1 GCA_031279835.1 Coriobacteriales bacterium | reverse complement strand
CCCCCCCCCCCCCACTGAAACATCACACTGAGATCCGACACCTCTTGACGCACTGACGGCTAAAGCACTATAGAACAGGGTTAATGATCATGACAATATAAAACACGATAAACCCTATGATCGTGCCGCTGCACACAAGGGCAATGATGCCGCCAACAAGACCGACGAGAGAAAGCACGGTCGCACCCACGCTGCCGTCGCGGCGCCGCAGCCCGATACTGCTGAGCACGATGGCCGCTAGAGAGCACAGCAAGACGATAACGGCAGCACCCAGGTTAAAAAAGACATTCCATATAATGACGAGCGCAATGCAGGAGACAACCGACAGAGCACAAGAGACTGCACCGGCCAGCAAGCCTGACATGCGCGCTCGCGCAGGCTCAGGAGGAGCCGCTGCCCGTATACGTCCCTTGTGCGAAGGATTCATGACCGGCCATCCCCTGCTTTTGAACTAGTATCTAAAATAGTAAGGACTGCTCGCATAAACCATGATCCCTACGATCATAATAAACAGATAGATGACTGCGAACAGTATCCCTAAGACGAGGCCGGCAATGCCAAGCCCGCGAAGCTTCTTGTTCTGCTGTGACTTGCCAAGGCTCACTGCCCCAAACACAATCGCAGGAACGACCAGGAGCATCGCGAAGAACGCCATCATGGCAGCTGCATTGGAACTCGTCGTCGAGAGGATCGTCGCGCATGCCCCAAACAACAGCATAGACAGCACCGCGCAACTCAAAGACACGATGCCCATGATGTTGACCTTGCCCATGTTCGTAACCGCTTGTTGGTTCCCATATGGCGGCGGATACGCTCCATACGGCGCCATCGGGACAGCCTGGTAGGCCTGCTGAGGAGCAGGCGACTGCTGATAAGGCGGTTGAGGGTACCCCACCGGCGAGGCAACCGGCTGAGCAGGAACTGGCTGCTGATAGACTGGCGAAGTGGCGACCGGCTGTGGATAGGCCCCGGTCGAAGCGCCATACTGGGCAGGGCTTGCTGAATACGCCGTCTGCGAGCTGCTCGCCGACACGTCCGGCGTCATTGGCGTCTGGTAGACCGACGAGCTGTCTGTGTCGCCAGCATCAGGCACGGGGGCCATCGGGCTGCCGCAGACAGTACAAAAAGTCGCATTGTCAAAAACCTGTGCACCGCAAGACGTGCATTGCATGGCTTCTCCTTAGAATGTTGTGAGAAACCAATACTACCATTACTGGTAAACACGGCCATCCACAAATTGTGGGCAGAGCACAGGCAGACAGTTGCGCAAAACCTGCGCCTAGTGAGCAATGGACGAGAGCCAGTAGGTCCACCAGCCCGGCAACTCACGCAAGAACGTATGGAGAAACGGCGGCCCTGCCTTTGCCTCGCTCGCGGGAATGGTTATCACGTCGATGCCACTGGAGAGAAACGACATCTTGATACGCGCCAGGTGATAGAAGTTGCTCACGGCTGCCACCTTGCCAAAACCAGCCTGTGCAATCATCGCAGAGGTATTCGCTGTGGACTCTTGAGTGTTTATGCCATACTCGTCAATGAGTATGGCATCTTCCGGCACCCCGTGACGGACCGCATAGTCCCGCATCGCCTTGGCCTCGCTCACGTCGTCAGCGTCAATGCCGCCGCTCATGATGACATACCGAGTGCGGCCTTCTCCATACATTTGCACTGCTTTGTCGAGACGGTCTTGCAAAACCGGAGACGGCGTGCCGTCAGGCATCACTTGGGCTCCGAACACCACGGTCGCGTCCACGGCCCCCAGGTACTCAGTCGTGCCAAAGCACAGGATCTGCCCCAGGGGGAACAGCACGCCAAGACATACGACAGTCACCGCCATGACCAGCACGGTGCTCACGCGCCCGCGGCCACTGCGCAGCCATGTGGCGCCGCCCAACAGAGGCGCTGTGGCCATGGCAAGTGCGAGCAGGGCGAATGCGCACATGACGAACAGCGAGAAGGGAACGGCGCCGAGGCGGACCAAGCCGCTCGCGGCGACGTCGTAGACGGCCAGGGTGTTTTGCAGCGCGAACAGGGAGAACAGCGCGCTCGGCACTGCGCACAACAGTCGGACGAGCAGGTGGCGAGGCGGACGGACCACAAAGAGCGCAAGGGTGGCAACAAGGACTGCCTGCGCGACAGCCCCCAAAGGCTCCGGCATGAAGGAGAGGTCGATCCACCAGGCGTTATGGTTGTAACCGTTGCCAAGCAGGTATGCCGCGAACGAGAGCAGCGAGTAGACGGCGAGGAAGAGCGCCAGGCCGCGCGCTACGCGCAGAGCCAGCCGCCCGGGCGCAGAAGACTTCATGCGGCGTCCTGCTGCTCCGCTGGCGCCTGGGCTTCAGCAACGCCGGCCGCGCCTTGCGTGCCTGCCCTCCCCACGCCGTCAAGGGCTGCGGCTGCCTCGCGCTCCTCACGCTTGAGGACGCACTGCATAGCGGCAATGGCGCACTCGATCATGCCGTCGTCAGGCTCATTGGTCGTGAGCCGCTGCATCTGCAGGCCAGGCCAGAGGATGACGCGCACCAGCGGGTTGTTCGGGCGGCTGCCTGCCCACTTGACGGTCACTTCGTATGACAGTCCTGCCACGAGCGGCAACAGGATGACACGGGCAAGAATGACGACGACAAGTCGCAGGACCTCGTTCTCGATGCCTGCAAGGGTGATAAGCCATTGGATGGGAACGATGGTGAACACGAGGATCGCAATGATCATTGTCATGAGCATGAAGGCCGTGCCGCAGCGCACATGAAGCGTGGGGAAGCCCTGGGCATTGCGCACGTTGAGCTCGAGGCCGTGCTCGTAGCAGTGGATGGTCTTGTGCTCGGCGCCATGGTAGGCAAACATGCGCTTCACGTCTCTCATGCGACCGATGAGCCAGATGTAGAAGATGAATATCGCGACGCGAAGCAAGCCGTCCACGATATTCCACAACAAGGTGCGCTCGCCGTAGTCGCCGACTATAAGGTTGGTGATGACCGCAGGCAAGACAATGAACACGCCTACTCCGAGGATAATGCCCACCAGCATGCTCACCGTGAGCAGCGGCTTGGGAATGCCGTTGTCGGAAGGCTCGTCGTCACCGCTTGCGCCTGCACTTTGCTCTGGGGCGGCCTGAGGCGCGTCCTTGTCTTCCTGCTCTGCTTCTTTTGAGCAGGCGGCCACTGGCTTTGGCGCCTCATCTTCCCCGACAGCAGCCGGAGCCGTCTCCATGGCCTCCTCGTCGTTTAGGGAAGCGGCGGAGGAGGCTTCCCCGTCGTTGTTTTTCTCCTCCTCTTCCTCCTCTTCATCGAGGTCGAAGGCATAGCGCGCCGCAATCTCCAAGGCCTTGTAGCCGAGCCCGAGCGACTCGACGAGCGCGGTGCAGCCACGAACCACGGGCTTGTACATCCATGAGTTCTTGTCGCGGCCACTGAGCAGGTCGTGCTCTTCAAGGTGCATGGTTGCGTCAGGCTGGCGCACGGCGACGGCCCAGTTGTACTTGCCGCGCATCATGATTCCCTCAATCAGCGCTTGGCCGCCCACATGGGTGCGGCAGACTACGCCTGTCTCGTCCACTGCGCGCGCCATGTCGCTCGGCTCGGCAACGTGGCGCTCAAGCGCCTGCTCTGAGGAGGGCGCAGACGCCGGGGCATTTGCTTGGTCGCTCATGGTCGTGCCACTTTCTCGAACGGGTTGCCGCAGGTCATCTTGCCCTCGCCACACGGCCCGCGGCGGCAGGGCGCGCCAGCGTCCATGAAGATGTAGGGCGCTATGGGCTCAACGAGCCCGAGCATACGCGTGCCTAGCTCTTGTATCTCCCACTGGGCGCGACGACAGCAGCGCACTGAGAAGAAGTGGAGAAGCTCGCGGATGTTCATCGTTGCCACGATCTTGCTGACGCAGGCATTAGGAAGCACGTAGCGCGCGTCCTCGGGCTCACAGCCTGCCTCCAGCAAGGCGGCATAGGCACGATAGGCCTCTTGCAAGGCGTTGTCGAACACCTTTCTTCGGTCGGCGTCGGCAACTATGGCAGGCGGGGTCACGACATCAGGGTCGCCCACATGGGCCACATAGCGCTGGCTTTGCTGGTTAAAGCTCGCGATGCGGTGGCGCACCAGCTGATGGGTGAGCGCACGGCTCACGCCGTCAATGGCAAACGAGAACGAGGCGTGCTCGAGCGCCGAGTAGTGCCCGCTCTTCATAATGGCCTCGAGCACCTTGGCCACCTGGCCGTCGCTCATCTTCTCCTTGAGCTCAGCAGCGCCGATAGGCGCGTAGCACAAACGTGCGGCGGTCGCGACAGCACGCTGGGGATCCTCTGTGTAGCTCAGCAGGGTGACTTCCATAGCTCGCGCTCCTTTGCGACATGGTAAAGAGTTGCTCCTAATGATAGACGAACAGGCGGGCACGTGGTGTGCGCCCGCCTGCCAATCTCAGAACCATGAGCCGCTCGCTGTTACTCGGCGTCTGCCTCCTCGGCAACTGCCTCTGCCTCTGCGGCTGCCTCGGGGACCTCGACCTGAGCCTCGGGGGCGGCTGCCTCGGGGGCGGCTGCCTCGGGGGCGGCGTCACTCTCGACCGCTTCAGCGGGAACAGGCTTCGTCGCGGCCTTCTCGGCGAACTGGGCGGCCTTCTCGGCCTTGGCTGCGGCCTTCGCGTCGCGTGCGGCCTTGGTGGCTGCCGCTGCGGCCTCAGCAGCGGCCTGCTTTGCGGCCTTCTTCTCCGCCTCGCGCAAGGCAACGTCGGCAGCGGCTGAGCCGAACTTGTCCGCAAAGCGCTGGACGCGCCCGCCGGTGTCTACGAACTTCTGCTGGCCAGTGTAGAAGGGGTGGCAGACGTTGCAAAGCTCAATACGGAGCTCGGGCTTGGTCGCATGCGTCTGGAAGGTGTTGCCGCATGAGCAGTGCACAGTGCACTCGACGTAGTCGGGATGGATGCCTTTTTTCATGGCGCTGTCTCCTTTTGCGCCCTGGTTTCCGACCAGGGCTCGATGATGGGTCAAACCCAGCTAGTTTATCACAACTCTTCGTGGGATTGCGCGGCGGTCCGTCGCGATGGTATACTGAGGCGTGAGAAGGTCCCTTCTGCGCTCAAGGTGTTGCTGCTTTTTTTCATTTTTTCTCCCAGCAGTGCCTTGTGTTAATCCTGCACAAAGGGGCCTTCTTGCTGCACGAACAGACGATCGACACGATCCCGCTCTTCCGGCAGCAGTTCATCACACGAGGCAAGGTATGCGCGTAGCTTGGGCATTGTGACCATGGTCTCAAGAAGATAGGCACCGCCGTTGCTTGCGAAGTCTTCAATTGTGTCACCCGTGAACAGCTCGTCTCCCTCGTTCCAGATCACAGCAGTTACAAACGGTTTGACGACAGTGCTGGCAACGAGCTTCCTTTTGCGTCGTGCCCAAAACCCAGCGTGAGCGTCAGTCGGCGCCGACACGTTAAA
>JAITHV010000102.1 GCA_031279835.1 Coriobacteriales bacterium | reverse complement strand
AGGGGCTTTAATCGTTCGACTTGCATGTGTTAAGCACGCCGCCAGCGTTCATCCTGAGCCAGGATCAAACTCTCCGTTTAAAAGAACCAGTGCGAGTTTTGCCTACTGGCTGATCCTCGCCTCGATTCTTTCAACCAGCCTGCGAGAGGCTGGTTAACAACCCTGTGACAGGTTGTGTCAGTTTGTTTGAATCTTGGTCTATTTTGTCTTGGTGTCGTTGTCTTTTGATTGACCGTGCACCTTGACGGGTTCTCACTTGGCTTACTGAGTTGCATTGCCGCGGCCCGAAGGCTTTGGGTTTTGCTCCTCAGCGACAAACTTGCGATTGTCTGTCTTCATCACAGTATCCAGTTTTCAAGGTACTCGTTACGTCTCATCAAATAATAAGTCGGACTAAGATGCCGTCCGATTTCTTCAGGATACCTTGTGTTTTCTCAGTTCCCTGTGTGAGGCGCGAGGAGATATATTATCTGCCTTTGTTGCCCCTGTCAAGAAGTTTCTTTGAGAAAGTTCTAAGAAAATCCGTAACTGACGAGTCGTTGCCCACCGCTTCCGACGGGACTAACCATGTTACCCCAAACGTCCTGGCTTAACAATAGTACAATGAAGAAAAGTTTACCCTTTTTTGCGGATGATTTAAGGAGGCACCAAGAAGATGACCGCTTTGGACGAGCGTTTAGCGCTGTTGACTGAGCGCCTCGCGGGCCTTGGTAGCGTCGTTGTGGCGTTCTCGGGCGGCGTGGACTCGGCACTGCTGCTCGATGTGGCCTTTGAGGTCCTGGGTGACGGCGCGCTCGCTGCCACTGCACGCTCCCACACGCTTCCCGAGCGAGAGCTTTCTGCTGCCCAGAGATTCTGCGCCGAGCGAAACATCGCACATGTCGTCCTCGACACCAACGAGCTGGCGGTAGAAGGGTTTCGTGACAATCCGCCCAACCGCTGCTACCTCTGTAAGCGAGAGTTGTACGGCCGGCTCGCCGCCTTAGCGGCCTCACGCGGCTTTCGCGCGGTCGTCGAGGGCTCAAACCTTGACGATGAGGGAGACTACCGGCCTGGCCTGACAGCGCTCGCAGAGCTTGGGGTGATAAGCCCGCTGCGCGAGCAGGGCTTCACAAAAGACGACGTCCGCTCGCTTTCTCACATACGAGGGCTCCCCACCTGGAACAAGCCTTCGTCCGCTTGCCTGGCCTCACGTTTGCCTTACGGCATGCCGATAACTCCAGAGACCTTGGCGCGCGTTGAAGCAGCGGAGACGTGGCTCATTGACGCAGGGCTTGTGCAAGTGCGTGTCAGGGCTCACGGCGACGTCGCGCGCATAGAGTGCGACGAGGAGGGCATGGCGCTTCTTACCGAGCGCCGACTCGCGCGACAGGCGCATGACGCGCTGCGCGGGCTCGGCTTTACCTTCGTGGCACTCGACCTTGGCGGCTTTGAGTCCGGCTCGATGAACAGGGCGCTGTAGCTGCACGTCGCGCTCGTCACAGGCCACCCATGCGGCTCATGCGCCCTTCGTGCCTTCTCGCCCGCCAGCCGGTCAGGTCATGCCCTGAAGTCGCCTCCTACGACCACGAGCACGTTGCCGGCAAACGTATAGCGCCCCTGCGAGGGGATCACACGCCCATAGCCTAGGCGCGCACGGATGTCGTTTGCCGCCTCGCAGTCTTCCTCGCCCCGATAAATGACCAGTGTCTCGGTGTAGACAGAGCTGCTCGTGTTGCCGATCTCGCCTTGTTGGTAGCCAGCGATCGACAGCATGTCAGACACGGCGCGTGCCGAGCCGGCGATGCCAAAGCCGTTTCGCACGTCCACGAGGTACTTGCCCGCAACCGTCGCAGGAATCGAGTCGCTGCTTTGACCGGAACCCTGCGCAAGGCCGGCATGACCACGATAGGAGTCCGGCGTCGCACCTTGACGGGTGAGACCAAGCTGCTCAGGGTCGGGGGTCTCTCCCCGGTCTATGGCGGACATGAGGTCTTTGATGCCCGCCATGTCGGGAATCTCGTAGTCAGACCCTTCGATTTTGTTAGATGTGCAGGGTATGGAGTAGGTAAAGATATCAGATTCTTGGATGCTGCGCATCTGGTTGGCAATGTCTACGATGTCGTCCACATTGAAGCTCGTGGCGATAATGCGCGAGAGCGCGTTGATGGAGTTGACGACGGCCATGGGGTCTGAGGAGAGCACCTGCTTGGCCGTAGCCTGTAAAAAGGTACGCTGGTTGGCCTGTCGCTGATAGTCCGAGAGGGCGAAGTCGCGCGAGCGCACGAAGACGAGCGCGTGCTCGCCGTCAAGGCGCTGCTGGCCGGCGTACACGTCCACGTCGCCTGCGTCGCGGTCGCCGACGATGTCTACCGGCACGTCCACCTCCACGCCTCCGAGCGCGTCTACTACCTGCCTGAAGCCCGAGAAATCCACTTGCACGAAGTCGTGCACCTTGATGCCGGTGAGCTTTGAGACGGCATCGATGAGGAACTCAGGGCCGCTGTGGCCGTTCTTCTCCTCAATCGCGCCAAAGGCATACGCCGCGTTGATCTTTTGGTAGCCGTAGCCGGGGATCTGCACGCGCGTGTCGCGTGGGATGGAGACAAGCACGGCTTTTTTTTGATGAGGGTCGATGCGCGCGAGGATGATCGTGTCGGAGCGCGAGATCCCGCTCTCGGCCGCGTCGTCTGTGCCGGCGAGCAGCACATAGAAGGGATCGGAAGGGCGGACGCGGTCTGCGGTCACCGCGTTGATGCCCTCAAGGTCGAGCAGCTTGCCCTCGCTGTTGCGGTGCAGCGCGTCTTGAATACCCGAAACCCAGATGCCGAGAAACACCAGTGCCCCGGCGAGCACCGCTGCAATGCTGATGCCCGCGCCGACGAGGATCTTCTTGCGCAGGACGCGCTGCGAGCGCTTTGAGGCATAGGACGAAGTGCGGCTGCGACGGGAGTAGGCCTCCGGGGAGCCTTTGAGCATTGGTCGCGAAGAGACGCGCGTGGCCTGAACTGTGCTCGGGCGGCGAGTCGGGCGTCGGTACGTGGGTGTTCTTTGCATTGCGTGGTACTCCTGGTTGCTGTTTGGGAGCCGCCCGAGACTGGGCGGCTTGTGCGCCTGGCAGAGGCAGGCAGGTTGCTTCGGGCTGTATGGCTGACACGGCTATAAGGGGCCGCGGGCAGGCGCAGGCCGCTCAACGGGACCTTGGCCTGCGCCCTGGTCAGGTCTTGAAGTCACCGCCCACTATGACAAGAACATTGCCGGCAAAACTATAGCGTCCCTCCGAAGCTATCACCCGTCCGTAACCGAGGCGGGCCACGATGTCTTGCGCTGCAGCGCGGTCGCCCTCGCTCTGGCAGATGACGAGTGTCTCGGTGTATGCATACGTGTTTGCGTCGCCAACTGTGCCTTGCTGGTAGCCAGCGAGCGCCAGCATGTCAGAAACGGCGCTCGCCGCTCCCGGGATTCCGTAGCCGTTGCGCACGTCCACCATATAGAGCGAGGTGTCGAGGAAGGGCGGGGGGTCTGCGCCCGTGCCCGCAGCGCTGGATGGTGGGCGGTAGGAGTCGGGGACCTCGCCTTGGCGCGTGAGGCCGAGCTGCTCAGGATCAGGGGTCTCCCCCCGGTCTATGGAGTTCATGAGCGATGATATTTTTGCCATGTCGGGTATCTCGTACCATGCGCCGTCAATCATTTCGCTGGCACAGGGGATGGAGTACGTGTAGATGTCAGATTCCTGGATGCCTCGCATCTCGCCGGCAACGGTGGCGATCTCTACCGGGTCAAAGCTCGTGGCTATGATTTGCGAGAGTGCGTTGATGGAGTTGACCAAGGTCACCGGGTCGGACGCGAGCATCTGCCTGGCCGTCGCCTGTATGAACGTGCGCTGGTTGGCCTGGCGCTGGTAGTCTCCGTCTTCAAAGGCACGCGAGCGCACGAAGACGAGCGCGTGCTCGCCGTCAAGGCGCTGCTGGCCGGCGTACACGTCCACGTTGCCAGCGTCGCGGTCGCCGATGATGTCTACCGGCACGTCCACCTCGACGCCGCCGAGCGCGTCTACCACTTGCCTGAAGCCCGAGAAATCCACCTGCACATAGTCGTGTATCCCTATGCCGGTGAGCTTTGAGACGGCGTCAATGAGGAACTCGGGGCCGCTGTGGCCATTCTCCTCCTCAAGCATGCCGTACGCATAGGCCGCGTTGATCTTTTGGTAGCCGTAGCCGGGGATCTGCACGCGCGTGTCGCGCGGGATCGAGACGAGCGCGGCCTTTTTGTGCTGAGGGTCGATGCGCGCGAGGATTATGGTGTCGGAGCGAGAGATCCCGCCCTCTGCGGTGTCGTCAGTGCCCACAAGCAGCACGTAGAAGGGGTCTTCGGGACGTTCGCGGTCGATCGTCACCGCGTCAATGAGCTCGAGGTCGAGCAGATTGCCCTGGCTGTCACGATGCAAGGCGTCTTGCAGGTAGACCATCCAGGCAACGATAAAGACCACAAGGCCGACAAGCACTGCCGCGAGACCGATGCCTATGCCAGCAGCGACCCTCTTGCGCACGTTGCGGCGAGACCGCTGTGTGGCGTAGGTCTGTGAGCGATTATGCCGAGAGTAGGTGCTAAGCTCCTTGTTGAGTTCCGCACGGGCAGAGACAAGGTCGATCTCTTTGTCTCTGATAGTGTCCACCCGGCGGCCAGGACTCGGTTTTTTCGGCATAAGGAGATACTCCTTGGTCGATACGGCGCCACGGTCACGGCGCCACATTGTCACTCCGTGCGTAGAGCGTATGGTACGTGTAAGCTGCGTGCCGACCCCGTATGCTCTGCGGGTCCAGCAGGCCGCAAGCTCTATAGTATAGCGGTAGTTTGATTACTGTCAGTGTTTTGTTAAGAAGCGACAACAAGTCCGTCGATAAATGCTAACACGTGTAATCTATATACACATAAGGCAAGTATATGCTCTGCGCCGGACGCAACGCTAGACGGTCTCACGTGTTATCTGGGCGCCTACCGTTGCGAGCTTCTCGACAATTCCTTCGTAACCGCGGTCAACGAACTCGACCCCCGAGACCCTGGTCGTGCCGTCTGCAATGAGGCCGGCAAGCACAAGGCCGGCGCCTGCGCGAAGGTCAGGCGCCTGGACCGGGGCACCCGACAGTTCTTCGACACCCTCAATATAGGCGTGATGACCCTCTACTCTCACGCGCGCGCCCATCCGGTTGTACTCGTCGGCCACCTTGAACCGGCTCTCAAAAATGTTCTCTGTGACTGTGCTTGAGCCCGATGCAACTGCATCGAGCACCATGAACTGCGCCTGCAGGTCGGTTGGAAAACCCGGATAGGGCAGAGTCTGAATATCCACCGGGGCAAAGCTGCCACGGTGCGAGACGGTGATCGTAGTCGGGGTAGTGGCGATCTCGGCACCGCAGGCCTCAAGCTTCATGAGGGCGGTGGCAAGATGCTCTGGCCTGACGCCCTCGACCGTGAGCGGGCCGCCGGCCAGTGCGCCGGCAACAAGGAAGGTGCCTGCCTCAATGCGGTCGCCGACTGTTGCATAGCCTTTGACAGGATCAAAGCGGTCTACGCCCTCAATCACAATGACCGACGTCCCTTGACCGCTGATACGCGCACCGAGGCAGACGAGAAAATCGGCAAGATCCGCAATCTCTGGCTCACGTGCTGCGTTTTTTATCACGGTCGTGCCTTTGGCGCAGGTGGCGGCAAGTATAAGGTTCTCGGTGGCGCCGACGCTCGCAAACGCGAGCTCAATTTGTGCTCCAACAAGGCCCTTTGGGCCGACGTGCGCATGGATGTCGCCATGCAAGGTCTTGAAACTCACCCCGAGCTTCTCTAAGCCCCTCAAGTGCATGTCGATGCCGCGAGCACCGATGTCGCATCCTCCCGGCATCGCAATGCTCGCCTTGCCAAAACGCCCAACGAGCGGGCCGAGGACGGTAATCGTGGCACGCATCTGTGCCACTAGGTCGTAGGGCACCGCAGTGTCTTTGACCTTGCCAGCGTCAATCGTGACCGAATGGGCATTCGAGTCCATGACGACCTCGGCGCCAAGGTGCTCCAGGACGCTTTGCAAAGTGAGCACGTCAGATATACAGGGGACGTTGGTGATCGTGGTGACTCCAGGCACCAACAAGCTTGCTGCCATGAGCTTGAGCACTGAGTTTTTTGCCCCGCCAATCGGGACCACGCCACTTAGGCGCTTTCCACCCTGGACGATTATGCACTCGGTGCTCATAGTGCACCCTTGTGGCGCTGGTATCCAACTTGTATGCTGTCGTGCGTCATCAGGACTGGGCCAGGCGGACCAGGTGGTTTTGCCAGGCAATCTCATCGCGGCAAAATGCCCTGCGCGGATCGTCGGCAGAAAGCTCGGTCAGGCGCTTCTCGTTGTGTGCTATACGCTCCCGCGAGATCTCAACGTCCACAGTAGACACCTCGATGGCACGGCTGGCCAGCACTACCACCTTGCGCCCATCAGCCTCGATATAGCCGCCCGACACGGCGAAGCGCCGCACAGCTTCTGCGTCTGGCTTTCTCACACGAATCTCTCCCATGCGCAGCGTGCTCATGATCGGAGCATGAAGGTACATGAACCCGATCTCGCCCCCTGCTGCAGGCGCGGACACAAACTCTGCCTCGTCGGAAAACAACAGGTGGTCAGGCGTCACGATGTCGCAGATCATTGTAGGAGCCATGACCTGCTAGCCCTTCATGGCTTCTGCAGCTGCGTATACTTCCTCGATAGCGCCCTTATAGCGAAACGCCTGCTCTGGGATGTCGTCGCAGTGCCCGTCGATGATCGCGGCAAACGAGCGCACGGTGTCTTCGATCTTGACGTACTTGCCGGGGGTCCCGGTGAAGACCTCGGCGACGTGGAAGGGCTGCCCAAGGAATTGCTGGATCTTGCGGGCTCGGCTCACCGTGAGCTTCTGCTCTTCGGAAAGCTCGTCCATGCCGAGGATGGCGATGATGTCTTGGAGGTCGGAATAGCTTTGGAGGATTTCTTGCACCGTGACTGCCACGCGGTAGTGTTCCTCGCCGAGAATGTCGGCAGAGAGCGCACGGGAAGTCGAGGCAAGCGGGTCAACCGCTGGGTAGATGCCAAGCTCCGATATGGAGCGCGAGAGCACCGTTGTCGCGTCGAGGTGGATGAACGCAGTGGCAGGGGCCGGGTCGGTTAGGTCGTCTGCCGGCACGTAGATAGCCTGCACTGAGGTGATCGAGCCGGTGGAGGTCGAGGTAATGCGCTCTTGGAGATCGCCCATCTCGGTAGAGAGCGTCGGCTGGTAGCCAACGGCGGAAGGCATGCGGCCAAGAAGCGCCGACACCTCTGAGCCGGCCTGCGTGAATCGGAAGATGTTGTCGATGAACAGCAGCACGTCTTGACCCTGGTCGCGGAAGTACTCGGCGGCGGTCAGACCGCTCAGGCCGACGCGCAGGCGCGCCCCGGGCGGCTCGTTCATCTGACCGTACACGAGGCATGTCTTCTTGATGACGCCCGAGTCGCTCATCTCTTTGTAGAGGTCAGTGCCCTCACGAGTGCGCTCGCCAACGCCGGTGAACACAGAGGTACCGCCATGCTCCTGGGCAAGGTTGTTGATGAGCTCTTGGATGATGACGGTCTTGCCGACGCCGGCTCCACCGAACAGGCCGGTCTTTCCGCCCTTGATATAAGGCTCAAGGAGGTCTACCACCTTGATGCCCGTCTCGAAGATCTCGGTAGAGGTGGTGAGATCCTCGAACTGAGGGGCAGGACGATGAATGGGATAATAATGGTCAATCTTCGGCATCTCGGTGCCGTCGATCAGCTCACCGGTGACATTCCAGATATGACCGAGAGTCCCCTCTCCGACCGGCACCTTGATGGGGGCCCCGGTGTCAACTACCTCGGTGCCTCGCTGCAAGCCGTCAGTAGACGACATGGCGACGCTGCGGACGATGTTGCCGGGAAGATGTGTCTCGACCTCGAGCACGACCTCAAGGTGCCCGATGGGCGCGTCTACTGATACTGTGAGCGCGTTGTAGATTGCAGGGATCGACTCGGCAGGGAACTCGACGTCCACGACCGGGCCGACCACGCGGACGACTTGTCCGACATTCATGGCGGTTTCCTTTGTCTCAGTTGTCATTACTCTTCCTCCAATGCAGCCGCGCCACCGACAATCTCGGTGATCTCGGTTGTGATAGCACCCTGACGCGCGCGGTTGTACAGGCGCGTGAGCGTTGAGACCATCTCAGTGGCGTTGTCAGTGGCAGACTTCATCGCCTTACGGCGAGCCCCCTGCTCTCCGGCGGCAGAGTCAAGCAGCGCGTGATAGACGCGCGTCTCCACGTATGACGGCAGCAGCGCCTCGAGCACTGCGGTTGCCGATGGCTCGTAGTCGAAGTCGCCCTGAAGCAGCGCGGCCGAGGACACCTCGCGTGCCGCTGCCCGCGCCTCCACAAGCACCGCAGCATGCGCTGCCGCGGCCTTGGCGCTTTCGTCAGAATAGCTCGCGGTGGACTCGCCTTCACCAACCTCGTGGTACTCGACCTTCTCGATAGGCAAGATGACCTCAGAGGTCATCACCTGGTCCGCGACGTTTTTTGCATGGTTGTAGAAGACGACGACTTGATCGAGCCGCTCTTTTACGTAGCCGTCGATGATCAGGCTGGCGATCTCGCGGGCTTGAGACAGCTGCGGATCAGCCGACTGGTCACGGAACGACAAGGTAATCGGGATCTTGCGGTACTTAAAATAGGCTATCGCCTTCTTGCCGCAGGCGATCACGTCGCACTCGACGCCCTCGCCTCGCTTCAAGGCAACAAAGCGGTCTACCGCGCGCAGCACATTGCTGTTGAAGCCCCCTGCAAGCCCTCGGTCTGAGGTCACGGCGACCACAGCGATGCGCTTAATGGGGCTGCGCACTACAAGCAGCGGGCTTTCGGGGTTGGAGGCTCGCCCGGCTATCGCCTCAAGCACGTCCACCATGGCGGTCGCATAGGGCGTCGCCGCGACGATGCGGTCAGTGGCACGTCTGATTTTCGCTGTAGCGACCATCTCCATCGTGCGCGTGATCTGCCGGGTGCTCTCAACCGAGTTAATCCGCTTCTTTATGTCGCGAAGGTTCGGCATCGGCTTGACCCCTACCCTTCGGCCGAGAACTGGTTCTTGAAGGCGACAATGGCCTCCCTGAGCTTTGCGGCGGTCTCGTCAGTTATCGTCTTGTCGGTGATGATCGCCTCGCCGATCTCAGGCCGCGACACGCGCAGGTACTGGAGCAGCTCGCTGCGAAAGCGCGTGATGGCAGGCACGGGCAGGTCGTCGATAAAGCCCTCGTTGCCTGCGAAGATCGCCATGACCTGCTCCTCGACGGGCATGGGGAGATAGCGACCCTGCTTAAGCAGCTCGGTCATGCGCGCGCCTCGGTTGAGCTGGTCGAGCGTAGCCTTGTCGAGGTCGCTTCCGAACTGAGCGAATGCCTGAAGCTCACGATAGGCAGCCAGGTCGAGGCGAAGCGAGCCAGCCACTTGCTTCATGGCCTTGATCTGCGCGCTCGACCCGACGCGAGAAACCGAGATGCCCACGTTGACGGCCGGACGCTGGCCCTGGAAGAACAAGTCAGACTGGAGGAAGATCTGGCCGTCCGTGATGGAAATGACATTGGTGGGGATATACGCTGAGATGTCGCCCGCCTGGGTCTCGATAATCGGCAGGGCGGTAAGCGAGCCGGCGCCGTTTTTGTCAGAGAGCTTGACGGCGCGCTCAAGCAGGCGGGAGTGCAGGTAGAACACGTCGCCCGGATATGCCTCGCGCCCGGGGGGGCGGCGCAGCGTCAGCGACATCTGACGGTACGCGACAGCCTGCTTTGAGAGGTCGTCGTAAATGCACAGGACATGCCGGCCGGGGTTGGCCTCGCTTGCAGGCGTGCCATCGACGCCGTTGTACATGAAGTACTCGCCCATCGCCACGCCCGCCATCGGAGCGATGTACTGCAGCGGCGCCGAGTCGGACGCCGAAGCCGAGACGATGATGGTATAGTCCATGGCGCCGTAGCGCTCAAGCGTCTCGACGACGGTTGCCACCGTCGAAGCCTTCTGCCCGATGGCGATGTAGATGCAAATAAGGTCATTGCCCTTTGAGTTGATGATCGTGTCCACGGCGATGGCGGTCTTGCCGGTCTGCCGGTCGCCGATGATCAGCTCGCGCTGGCCGCGCCCAATGGGTATCATCGAGTCAATGGCTATGATGCCGGTCTGCACGGGCTCGTTGACGCCTTGGCGCTCGATGACGCCTGGAGCGCGGAACTCGACCGGTCGGTGCCCCTGTGCCTCGACGGGGCCTTTGCCGTCGATGGGCTGGCCGAGCGGGTTTACCACGCGGCCCAAGAAGCCGTCGCCACACGGGACTTCGACGATACGTCCCGTCGTGCGCACCTGGTCGTTCTCTTTAATAGTAGTCACGTCGCCGAGCAACACTGCGCCGACCTCGTCTTCCTCAAGGTTTTGCGCAAGGCCGAAGACCGTCTTGCCGCCCTCGCCCATGAACTCGAGCAGCTCGCCGGACATGGCGCCCTTCAGACCGTCGATGCGCGCGATGCCGTCTCCGACCTGTATGACCGTGCCGACCTCGCGCGACTCGACACTGGTCTTGATGGCATCAAGCTGTCGTTGCAGCACGGCTTCAATCGAGCCAGCGGTTATTTCCGCCATTTACCTATCACCTCCGCTTGTAAAGCTGGTTGTCGAGATGTGCATAAAGAACACCCTCGCTCTCTTACTGTGAACGCGAGAGCACCACACGGGCGTTCTCAAGTTGGGAGACGACGCTCGCGTCGATCGACACACCATGCGCGCTCAGCACGATGCCGCCGATGATGGACGGGTCCAAGTGCTCGCGCAAGAGCACGTCGCGCCCGAGCTGGGCGGCGTACTTCTCCTTGATCTTCTCACGCAGCGTGTCGTCGAGGCCTATGGCAGTCGTCACGTCGATGAAGCTCGCGTCGAGCGCGTCTTCCGCACGCACAAGATAGGCCTCGCTGACTCTGCCGAGAAGCCCGAGGTCGCCGCGCTTGACCATGACGCTGAGCGTGGCGAGAAGGACCGGGGCAAAGCCCGCGAACAGCTCGTTCACGATTCCCATGCGCGCCTCGACAGGAAGGTTCTTGTCGAGTAGCGCTGAGCGCAGCTCGATGCTGCCGCGAATGGCCGCCTGCGCCTGTTCGAGCTGTGACGACACCTCGAACGCGACACCAGCAGCATGGGCAGCCTCAAGGAGCACCTCTGCGTAGACCGCCGACGCCTTTCGTGTGAGGGCACGGTCAGCTGGCATCGAGGGCACCTGCCTCGGAGAGGTAGTGCTCGATGATCTTGCGATGGTCTGCCTCAGAGAGGCCTTGGCCAATAATGCGCCCTGCAACCAAGACAGAGAGATCGGCCACTGAGCTTTGGAGCCCGGCTATTGCCGCCTTCTTCTCGGCCTCGGTGGCTGCGCGGGCCTTGGCGATTATCGACTCGGCCTCGCTTTGCGCCTGAGTTGCGAGGTCGGCCTTGATGGCTTCTCCAGACTGCTTCGCGTCGGCAATGATCTGCGCTGCCTGCTTTTTGGCATCGGCAAGCTGCGCCCGGTACTCCTCAAGCAGCCGCTCGCCCTCAATCTTGGCGTTCTCGGCAGACTCGAGCGACTCTTTGATCGTGGTGACACGCTTGTCAAGCATGCCGAGGATGACTGGCCAGCCGAACTTGCCGAGAATAAGCAGCAGCAGCAAGAAGCCAATCAGCATCGGGATGAACTCGAGCAGGTTGGGGATGAGCGGGTTGCCTGCCTCCTCCTGCGCCGCGCCTTCGGCGCCTGACGCAGTGTCGGCATGGACCGTGGCTGAAGCGGCAACGGCAGCAGGTGCCTCGGCGGGCGCCGCATAGGCCGCTGGTGCCAGCGCGCACATGAGCGTCGCTGCCAGCAATACCGCGAGCATCAGCCTGCCCGCTGTTTTGCATACCTTCACGTTAATGACCTCCCGTCGGCTTTCGTGGACCTGCGCCCTGCAACGCGTCGGCTTGCTAGCGGCCGATGAGGACAAGGACGAAGCCGATGAGCGCAAGAGCTTCGGCGAACGCGGCGCCGAGGATGAATACCTGGAAGATCTTGCCCTGCATCTCGGGCTGGCGGGCGATGCCGGTGGCGCCGCCGAACGCGGCAAGCCCCACGCCGATGCCCGCGCCGATGACGGACAGGCCGTAGCCGATCATTGACAGACTGCCGTTTACGATAAAGCCATCCACAGTGCCTCCTTTTCGGACAAGGACTGTCTCCTTGTCCCTGTACCTGTACGTCGCCCCGGGTGTCTGCCCAAGGGCCTTCAATCCTATGTGACCGGGCCTGTTGCCCGGGAGTCACCAAACAAGTCGACAGCTTGAGGAATAGTCCCTCGCGCCGTCGGTCACATCAATGCTCGTCGCTCACAGCCATCTGCAAGTAGACAGCCTGGAGCACCGTGAACACGTAGGCCTGGATAAAGGCCACCAGCAGCTCCATGGCGTACATGACGACCAGCAGCACGATCCAAGCGATCGAGACGGCGCCCATGCCAATGTTGCCCGCGAAGTCTGCGATCATCGCCTGGAAGAACAGCCCCGCAAGCAGCGAGAGCGCGCCGATGACAATGTGTCCGGCATACATGTTGGCAAACAGCCGCACCGACAGGGTGAGGACCCGCAAGATGAGCGAAAAGAACTCTATGGCCCAGATGAGCACGTTAAGGCCAGGGTAGATGCCGCGCGGGCAGAGGTTCTTTAAGTAGTGCCATGCCCCTGAATGCTTTATTCCGTAATAGTTGAAGTAGATGAAGCAGACGGCGGCAAGCACGAGGGTCGTGGCGAACGTGCCGGTCGCTGCCTTTGACCCGGGTATAAGCCCGATGAGGTTGGAGCCGAGAATGAAGAAGAACAGGGTGAGGAGGAAGGGTATATGCTTGTCGACCAGCTCTTTGCTGCCCAAGACGCCGTAGCCTACCTCTTTGCGGATGTAGTCCACCGTCGCCTCAATGGCAGCCACTGGGCCCTTCTTGGGAATGAGTGAAACGCGACTCTTCACGAACAGCACGACGGCCGTGACAATGACCAGCATGAGCATGATGTAGACGGTGTAGGTGGTGATGGAGCCCCAGCCGAAGTCCCATAGCGGCAGCCCGCCCAAATCGGCAAGCAGCTCCTGGACATGATGGTCCAACTCCTTGAACGGGTCCACACGCACTCCTTCCTTGCACCTTGTCTGCACGGCGCGGCACGGGGCCTCTAGGCGGTGTGCCGGCTCGACGCCCCAAGCTGCCTTGAAGCGTGATCAGCGTCGCTGGGCCGAAAGCCCGCGCACCGCGATAACGCAGCTTGACACCAAGAACGCCACGATAAGGGCGGCACCGAAGCCGACGAGCCCATTCGGGTCAACAGCCCGGTACACAACGAGCATGACCAGGCAGGCCACGCTGCTTCCTGCAATGCCCAGCAGGCCAAACATGATCGCCTGCTGCTGCACGATGCTGCCAGGTCGCATGCTCAACCGCCCAACGACGAGCAGTGGGAGAGACCCAACGACACCGCAGAGAATCCCAAGCGCACACGTCACTACCAACACGACAGTCTCCGTTATACCAAATAGCGCGATGCTAGCCCCTCGGCAAGCGTCCAAAACAATCGAATACTACCAAATCATCTGATAGTTGTCTGGCCAGAATCCAAAAAACCGTGCAGAAGCAGCATGGTTCTCTGCTAGCGGCACGTGCGCTCCTCGGCCTGCTGGCCAAACATTCGTGTGGGGACGCCGGCCTCTTTGAGCAGCTCGACCGCGAGGCTGTCGGGGTAGGCGTCGCGAAAGACGACGTCTACGATCCCCGCGTTGATGAGCATCTTGGTGCAAAGCGTGCAGGGTTGCGCCGTGCAGTAAAGGGTCGCCCCTTCGATGGATATGCCGTGGCGAGCCGCCTGGAGCAGGGCGTTTTGCTCAGCGTGAAGGCCGCGGCACAGCTCGTGCCTCTCCCCGCTCGGAATGCCGAGCTGCTCGCGCAGACAGCCTCGGTCAAGGCAGTGCTCGATGCCGGCAGGCACGCCGTTGTAGCCGGTCGAGAGTATGCGCGTGTCGCGCACCAGCACGGCGCCGACCATGCGTCGGCGACAGGTGCAGCGACGTGCCACTTGTTGCGCGATGTCCATGAAGTACTCGTCCCAGCCGGGGCGGGCTGGCCGTGCCTCGGGGACCGGCCGTGCCTCAGGGGCGGATGACGTCTGCGGGGCGGTCGGGCGCGTCATGTCGCTGCCCTACAGCCCGGGGTACAGCGGGTGTGCCCCCGCTAGGTCCGCCACCCGGTTTGCCACCTTGGTGAGCGCCACGCGGTCGTCGCGCTCAAAGACCGTGCGGGCGATAAGGCTGCCGACCTCGCGCGCCTCCTGCTCGCTGAAGCCGCGCGTCGTCATGGCCGCAGTGCCCACACGTATGCCGCTCGTCACTGCATGCGGGCGGGCCTCGTTGGGAATCGCGTTCTTGTTGGCCGTGATGCCCACGCGCTCCAGCATGTGCTCGGCGTCCTTGCCGGTGACGTCTGCCGGCGTGAGGTCCACGAGCGCGAGGTGGTTGTCGGTGCCCCCCGAGACGAGGCGCAGGCCGCCCTCTGCCATGCCGTCGCCCATCGCCCGCATGTTGGTCACAACCTGCTCGGCGTAGCGGCGGTACTCCGGGGTCAGGGCCTCGCCGAACGCGACTGCCTTGCCTGCGATGACATGCATGAGCGGCCCGCCTTGAGAGCCTGGGAAGATCGCCTTGTCGATGCGGGCAGCAAGCTCCTCATTGTTGGTGAGGATAAACCCGCCGCGCGGGCCGCGCAGCGTCTTGTGCGAGGTTGAGGTCACAATGTCAGCGTGCGGGACGGGGCTTGGATGGACGCCGGCCGCGACAAGCCCGGCGATGTGGGCGATGTCCACAAGCAGCAACGCACCCACTTCATGGGCGATCTCAGAAAAACGCCTGAAGTCGAGGATGCGCGGGTAGGCGCTCGCGCCGGCGATGACGAGTTGGGGGCGGTGCTGCTTGGCGATGCGCTCCACCTCGTCCATGTCGATGATTTCGCTCGACGGGTCCACGCCATAGCTGACCGCTTTGAACCACTTGCCCGAAAAGCTCACCGGGGCCCCGTGTGTCAGGTGCCCTCCGTGCGCGAGGCTCATCCCGAGCACGGTGTCGCCCGGCTGCGCCGCGACCAGATAGGCGGCTATGTTGGCGCTCACCCCGCTATGGGGCTGCACGTTTGCAAAGGCGGCGCCAAACAGCTCACATGCGCGTTTTATGGCCAGTTCTTCTACTTTGTCTACAGCAGAGCATCCCCCATAATAGCGTCGCGATGGGTATCCTTCGGCGTACTTGTTGGTCAATACGCTGCCGACTGCCTCTAGCACGGCCTGTGAGGTGAAGTTCTCGGAGGCTATGAGCTCGATGCCGGTGCGCTGGCGGGCCAGCTCTCCGTCAATGGCGTCGGCTATCGATGGGTCTATGGTTCTGAGGTGCTCGAGTGACATCGGGGTGCCTTTCTGATGGCTGTTGGCAGGATTACGAGAAGCGGACCGCGCCTCCCTCGCTACGGCGAACGGTCTTGACGAAGCGCACCGTCTTGTCGGCAGAGTTCATGACGATGCTGCTGGTGACAACAGAGCCTTCGGCAACCCGCACGCCGTCAACCATCTCGCCGTCCGTGACTCCGCAGGCGATGAACACCGCCTCGTCGCTGCGGACCAGCATGTCCATGGTAAGCGGAGCGTCGAGGTCGAGGCCGGCGGTCTTCTCAGCCCGGGCGCGCTTCTCGGCACCCTTTGGGTCAAGCTCGAAGGCGAGCTTGCCCATGAACACGCCGCCGATCGCCTTGAGTCCTGCGGCGGCCAGAACGCCCTCGGGAGCGCCGCCGCTGCCGAGGTACAAATCGATGCCGGTGCCCGGCACCGCCGTCGCAATGGCGCCGAAGACGTCGCCGTCGTCAATGAGGCGTATGCGCGCGCCGGTGGCGCGTACCGCCTCGATGAGCTCGGCGTGACGATCGCGCAGCAGTATGCAGACATTGACGTCGCTCACCGGCTTGCCGAGCGCGGTCGCGACCGCTTTGACGTTGGCCTCCGGGCTCGAGTCGATGTGCACCTTGCCCCGGCATGCGGGACCAGATGCTATCTTATCCATATAGGTGTCTGGTGCGAAGAGCAGGGCGCCTTTCGGGGCGACGGCGATGGTCGTCAGGGCGTTAGGACGGTTGTAGGCACACAGGTTGGTGCCTTCGAGCGGGTCTACGGCAATGTCGGTCTCCGCGCCGCCGCGGCCTACTTCTTCTCCGACATACAGCATCGGCGCCTCGTCGCGCTCGCCCTCGCCGATGACGATGCGGCCGGAGAAGTCGATCTCGTTGAACGCGTTTCGCATGGCCTCGGTAGCTGCCGCGTCGGCCGCCACCTTGTCTCCCTTGCCGTTCCAGTCGGCAGCAGCAATAGCGGCTACCTCAGCGACGTTGAGTATCTGCATGATGCGTGACAGGTCCATCTGCGCCCCTTTCTTTGGCGTTGCTGCGCACGAGGTGCGCCTGTTGAGAGAACCGTAATGTTGGTGCGACTACAGATCATACCATTTGTGTAGTAAACTACCCGATATTGCTTGGGAATGCCCGGGCATCGGGACGGGTTGTGGCGCGAAGGAGTTGGTTATCAAGTCGCAGCATGTCATATTCTATTTTTCGGGGACGGGCAACGGGCTGAAAGCCGCTCTGACAATCGCGCGGCGCCTTGAGAACGAGGAGGCTCTCAACGGCCTTGCACTAGGCGCAGAGCGAGCAGCACAGGAACACAGCATGCAAGGGATGGCCCAGGCGATACGCGCGGGCGTCCATGCGGGAGGCGCCGTTCCCGTGATTGACCTCGCGAACAAGGCGGACGACCCCACCGAGGCGAGCGCGCCCACAGAGCCTTTGACCGACGTGCGCGTCGTCTGCATGGGGCCTGACGAGCCGTTTGCCTTTGAGGGGCCGTGCCGCTC
Source organism: Coriobacteriales bacterium (assembly GCA_031279835.1). Taxonomy (GTDB): domain Bacteria; phylum Actinomycetota; class Coriobacteriia; order Coriobacteriales; family UBA8131; genus JAITHV01. Next base: position 11,224 of record JAITHV010000102.1, on the reverse strand, counting down.
GATAGGCTTTGTGTACCCCTGCCACTTTGGCACTATGCCCCAGCGCGTGCGTGAGTTCGCGTCAGCGCTCGACCTCTCTGGCCAGACGGGCGCCTACCGCTATGCCGTGGTGACCTACGGCGGCGGCGTCAAGAACCCCGCGCTCGCCGAACTCAACTCCCTGCTGGCCAAGAAGGGCTGCCCGCTTGACTACTCCAACGCGGTAAAGGCCTTCTCTACTTATGTGATCCTCTATAAGATGAGTGAGAAAGTCACGGAGAAGACCGCGCGCTTCAAGTACGGGCTCGAGTTCATCGTTGACGACGTCTGTGCGAGGCGCAAGACGCCGACAGTGAGGACGGGGGCCTTCGACAGCCTGTACACCCGGCTTGCTATGAAGAACTGCGGCCGCGACGAGGACCGGCACTTCGTGGTGTCTGAGAGCTGCGACGGCTGCTCGGTGTGTGCCGCAGTGTGCCCGGTTGACAACATCCGCATCGAGGGCGGGCGTCCGGCCTGGCTGCACCGCTGCGAGCAGTGTCTCGGATGCCTGCACCTGTGCCCAAGGGTTGCCATCGACTTCGGTGCCAAGACAAAGGGGCGGGGACGATACAAGCACCCCGAAGTCACGGTTCACATGCTCATAGCCTACAACAACAACCATCCTGAGACGCTCGGCCACCGCTACTAGGCGCCGCCACCAGGCATCAACCTACGTCGTCATGAGCTTGATGGCGCTGCCGCTTGTGCCCATAAACGCGCACTGCGCGCTCTTGTCGGGCGCGTCAAACAAGAGTTTCAGGTATTGGGGGCTTGCCCACGCGACCACGGGCTTCAGCTCCGTGCCACCGGAAACCAGAGTCGCCGCCTCTGCCACAGCCTGCGCGTCTTTTATCTCGCCGCTCAATTTGATGATGACGATGAGGTTGCTCGAGGACTCGGTACTGGTAGAAATACTACTTGCAGGCAGCTTGCTGCCCGCCTTTGCAATGGTGCCGCCCTGCATGTGCGTGTCGCCAAGATAGGTGCTGAATATACCGTCGAGTCCAGACAACTCGGAGGCCGTGTCGATCTCTAGGCCGATACCGTCCAACTCGAATGCACAACAGCACTGTTGCAAGCCTCTTGCGGCTCGTGTGCTTCTCGGTGGTCGTGCTCTTTGTGATTGCCGTGCTGCTCATGGCTCGCTCCTTTGTCGCTCTGCTTAGTCACTTTGATGTCAGGGACACGTGCTAGTGCAGGCATCATAGAGGCGTCTTGAGGAGCTATGGTCTGCAAGGCGCAGACGGTATTAGCGCAGGCCGGCCAAGAAGGCCTCGGCTGACATCGCCTTCTTGCCGTCTGGCTTGAGCATGCAGATCTCCAGCTCGCCGTCTGCGCACCGAAAGGCCAGGCGCCTCGGACGGCAGGGGCCTGTCGTTGCCAGGCTGCAAGTGCCTGCCTCGAGCACGGTGACCGGGCGCCCCTCGACGACGCAGCGAGCCGGCGCCTGAGGCGAGGAGGCGCGCACGCGACGCAGGTTGACGTCCACGGTGTCTGACTGCTGGAGGACCAGCTCGCTTTTTTGCACCTTCTCGGCATAGGTGGCCATGCGCTCGTCTTGAGCGACCCAGGCGGCGGTGCCGTCTGCGATAGCCGGCAAGGCGCCGACAAGCGCCTGTGCGCCCAGCACGGCGAGCTCGTGGGTCAGCTGTTGGAGGCCTTTCTCTCCTGCTGGCGTAGCCGCCGTCGCGCAGTACGGACCCGTGTCGAGGCCTTTCTCCATCCTCATGACGCACACGCCAAGCTCCTCGTCGCCCGCAAGCAGCGCGCGCTGCAGGGGCGCGGCGCCACGCCAGCGGGGCAAGAGCGACGCATGGATGTTCACGCAGCCAAGCCTCGGCAGCTCGAGCACTGAGACAGGCAAGATAAGGCCGTATGCAGCAACAACGGCTATGTCGGGCGCAGCGTTGACCAGTGTCGCCACGGGCGACTCGCCCGCCACGCCCGCCTCGCCCTCCTCTTCTGCCACGAGGCTGCGGGGGGCGTGCACGGGGATCGAAAGCTGCTCGGCAGCCACGCGCACCGGCGACGGGACGAGCGTCTTGCCCCGGCCAGAGACGGCGTCAGGGCGCGTGAACACCGCGCAGACCTCGTGTTGCGCAGCAAGCGCCTCAAGCGCTGGCACGGCAAAGGCCGGCGTCCCAAAAAAAACGACGCGGAGTCGCACGGGGCTGGCCACGATGCCCTCAGCCGACGTCGCCAGGCTTGGCCCCCTCGGCCAGCGCCTGCTCGTATGCCTTGAAGGCGTTGATGCGGTCGATGGGGTCAAGGTGCTCGAACATGGTCTTTCCGTCAAGATGGTCAAGCTCGTGCTGGAGCGCACGGGCATGAAAGCCCTCGGCCTCGACGGTGAACGGCTGGCCGTCAAGATCAAGCGCCTCGACGACGATGTTGTTGTGCCGCTTGATGACTACCGATATGCCTGGGATGGAGAGACACCCCTCCTCGGACTCAGACTCGCCGCCCCAGGCGCGCGTTATGACGGGGTTGATGTAGAAGGAGGGGTTTTGCGGCAACGGCTCGCCCTCCACCTCGGGCGTGCAGTCAACGACGATGATCCGCTTGGTGATCCCCACCTGTGGCGCCGCAAGCCCGCAGCCGCGGTTTTTGTACATGACCTTTGCCATCTGACGGGCAGTCGAGCGCAGCTTGGGTATCTCTGTCAGCTCGACTGGCTCGCACTTCTCGCGCAATACCGGGTCGGGAGATAATACGACGCGCATGGGTCCTCCGCCCTTTTGTGCTCGTGGCCTACTCGTGACTTCTCGCCCCCGAGCCCTCAGAGCGCCAGCAACTCGTCGAGCTGCCGCTCAACAAGTTCCGCAAAAAACAGCTGCATGGGCTCGACTTGCGGGTTGCCCAAGAGGCCGTCGTAGGCCTCGAGCGCCTCGTAGTAACGCTGCTTCTCTGCAACCGGGAATATGACCGCAGGGTAGCCTGCCTCTTCGAGCATGACATTGGCGACGATGCGCCCCACACGGCCGTTCCCGTCGCCAAAGGGGTGGATCTTCTCGAGGCGCAGATGGAAGAACGCCGCCGCCTCGATGGGGTGCTCGTCTTCTTTGGCGCTCTTGCGGTCAACAAGCTGGAGCATCTTGTAGGCTATCTTCTCATAGGACGTGGGACGGTGCCCGCGCACCATGAGGTTGTAGGTGCGGTACTCGCCGCTTGAGGACTGTTGGTCGATAAGCAGCTGATAGTGGAGCTTGCGCAGCTCATACTCGGTGACACGCACGTTGTTATTCGCATAGCGTCTTGCGAGCAACGTGGCGTCTCGACAACCGACGACGCTCAGGTGGTCGCTGAGAGACCGGCCTTGGACGACCTGGTTCTTCGTGAGGACATGCTCGACCTCGCTGCGCGAAAGCTCGTTGCCCTCGATGGCAAGCGAGTTGTAGATGCTCTCGTAAAGAAAGCGCTCCTGATAGGAGTCCTCTGCCTCGGGCGACAAGGGCGGGCGGGCCCCAAGCTCTGCCTTTTTCTTGTCGACCCGACGGATAAGTACGTCAAGTTCCTCGCTCATCACAGTTCTCCGTTCCTTTATGAGGCTGCCTCGCAGCATCGTCTGGCGCGCCTGTTGGCTGTGTGAGGACCAGCCCAACCGCGATCATCGATCCATCCATTGTACAGGCAACGCAGCGCTTGGCTATACGAAAACAGCACAGTTTTGCTACGGGAGGCGATCCCTCGCGGGGCGCGGCGGGCGCCCTCGGATAAATCGGCTCCCTAGAGGAAGCGCTCGATGATGAACACCATGACGCCGCCGAGGACCATGGTGGCGGGAAGGGTCACCAGCCACGTCATCGCGATGTCGCGCGCTATTCTCCAGCGCACAGAGCTGAGTCGCCGCGCGCTGCCCGCGCCCATGACCGAGGTCGTGATGACCTGGGTCGTCGATATAGGGGCGCCGAGCAACGACATGCCCTCGATGACAAGCGCCGAAGACGTCTGCGCCGCAAAGCCGCTCGCTGGCTCAAGCTTGGTCACGCCGCCTCCCATGGTCTTCATGATGCGCCAGCCGCCCACAGCGGTGCCAAAGGCAATGGCAACGGCACACATGAGCTTGACTTCAAGCGGCACGCCCGACCCGGGCTCGAGAAGGTTTCCGGTAATGAGCGCGAGCGTGATGATGCCCATGGTCTTTTGCGCGTCGTTGGTGCCGTGCGAGAAGGCCACCAGGGCGGCGGAGAAGACCTGCAGGCGCAGGAACAGCCGGTTGACACGGCTGCGCGGGCGGCTTGCGAAGAACAGGTAGATGCCCTTCATGATCAGGAAGCCGATAAAAAAGCCGATTACCGGGGAGGTGAGCAGTGGGATGACCACCTTGCTGAGCACGCCGTCCCACTTCACGCTGTGAACCCCCATGGTGTAGACCATCGTCGCGCCCACCAAGCTGCCGATGAGCGCGTGCGAGGACGAGCTTGGAATAGCCTTCCACCAGGTGATCAGGTTCCAGACGATGGCGCCCAGCAGTGCTGCCAGCACGACGTGCTCCTCGATGGACACCGCCACCAGCCCGCTCGTTATGGTCTTGGCGACGTTCTCGCTGACAAGCGCGCCGAGAAAGTTCATCCCTGCGGCAAGCAGTATCGCTTTTCCGACGCTCAGCGCACGGGTGTACACGGATGTTGCAATGGCGTTGGCAGTGTCGTGAAAGCCGTTGATAAACTCGAATATCAACGCGAACGCGACGACACAGACGATGATGATGCTCATGGCCGTGTCACGCTCTTAGGACGGCGGGGCGGGGCGGGCGGGGCGGGGCGGGCGGGCATGCGTCAGCGCCACTTTAACTGTTCTTCATGATGATGGCGTCCATCAAGTTGGCCGCATGCTCGCAGTCGTCGCAGCATTGCTCCATGCGGCCATAGATGCTGTTCCAAGCAAGCACATGGATGGGGTCGTCACTGCCGGTGAACAGCTCACGCATCGTTTCGAGATAGATCTCGTCGGCCTCTTCCTCATTGTCGCTCACCGCAACGAGCAGTCTGTTGAGGGTCTTTGACTTCTTGAAATTGGGAAAGTCCTTAAGCGCGGTCGAGAGCGCGTCGGTAGACTTCAAGATAAGCTCTGCCATCCTTTTGGCCGCAGGGGGGATGCTTGTGACATTGAACATATAGAGTCGCTGCACGACGCCTTCAATGGCGTCCACGATGTCGTCGAGGGCGTGCGTCATCGATATTATGTCCTCGCGGTCAATGGGGGTGACGAACTCGGCGGCAAGCCGCTCGAACACCTCATGGTTCACTTTGTCGGCGCGATTCTCGATTTCGTGTATCTGATCGACGAACTCTTTGAGGCGTCCCTGCTCAAAGTCGTTCAGCACCCTCTCGAGAAGGCGCGCCTCCTCGCTCGCATACTCGGCGATGCGCTCGAAGCCGTTAAAGTAGTCGAATCGTGTCTTAGACATAGCGCCTCCCATGGCCTGGCTGATGCTGCGGGCTAACAGATGCGATCGTGCGTCGCCATTATCCTTTGGCTATCCTTCAAGAAGGCGCACGAACGCCTCGTTAATGAGCTTGGGGTTGCCCTGTCCCGCGGTCGCCTTCATGGCCTGCCCCACAAAAAACCCCAGCAGCCCCGTCTTGCCTGCACGGTACTCTTCTGCCTTGTCGGGGAATTGCGCGAGAATGGCTGACGCCACCTGCTCGATTGCGCTCTCGTCGCTGACCTGCTCCATTCCCTCGTCGGCCACGACGCGCGCAGGGCTGACCCCTTCGGCAGCAGTGCGCGCAAAGACTGCCTTGGCCTGGCTTGAGGATATCGTCCCTTCGGCGACAAGCCCGGCCAGCTCGGCCAGATGGGCAGGCGTGAGCCTGGTTTGCGCGAGCGTGAGCGCATGGGTGTTGAGGTAGGCCGCCACGTCGTTGATCAGCAGGTTGGCAACCGGCTTCGCGACGGCAGAGGCAGAGGCGGCGGCAGGAGCTGATGCGACGTCAGATGCGGCTATGGCAGCGTCAAAGAACGCCGTAGTCTCAGCGTCCGCCGCGAGCGCGCAGGCGTCCAGGTACGAGAGGCCGTGGCTTTTCATAAGACGGGCGCGCTTGGCGTCGGGAAGCTCGGGCAGCCGACTGCGCACTGCCTCAATGAAGCTTTCCGAGAGGTCGTAGGGCGCGAGGTCGGGCTCAGGGAAGAGCCGGTAGTCGTCGGCCGTCTCCTTCACGCGCATCGAGATCGTGCGCTTCGAGGCCGGCTCCCAGTGGCGTGTCTCCTGTGCGACTGTGCCGCCTGACTCAAGCACCTCGGCCTGCCGGCATATCTCGTACGCAAGGCCGTCATGGAGGTTCTTGAAGGAGTTCATGTTCTTGAGCTCGGTCTTGGTGCCGTAGGCCGCAGCGCCTCGACGCCTGAGGCTCACGTTTCCGTCGCAACGCAACGAGCCTTCCTCCATCGAGCAGTCAGAGATACCAAGCGTCAAGTAGACCTGGCGAAGCGCCTGGAGGAACAGGCGCGCCTCCTCGGGCGTGCGCAGATCAGGCTCGGTGACCAGCTCGATGAGCGGCGTGCCACAGCGGTTGTAGTCCACCAGCGAGTAGTCGGCGCCTGATATGCGCCCGTCGGTTCCGCCGACGTGGACCATCTTGCCTGCGTCTTCCTCGAGGTGGATGCGCGTGATGCCGACGACCGTGCAATAGCCTTCCTGGGCATACGCCTCAGGCAAGGGGAGAGTGCCGTCAAGGCAGGAGCGCTCACGGGAGGAGCGGCCGGCCACCTCTAACAAGAGCGAGCCGCGCATGCAAAAGGCAACAGGGCCTTGCGTGGTCTGGAAGTTCTTGGACATGTCGGGGTAAAAATAGTTCTTGCGATAAAACATCGAGCGCTTCTCGATCTCGCAGCCGGTGGCAAGCCCCGCGAGCACGATGCTCTCGATGGCCGCCCTGTTAGGCACGGGCAGCGCCCCGGGAAGCCCCAGGCACACCGGGCAAACGTGCGTGTTGGGCGGCGCGCCGAAGTCTACGGGGCACGAGCAGAACATCTTGGTGTTGAGCGTGGTCAGCTCTGCATGTACCTCCAGGCCGATGACCGCCTCCCATTCTTGCAGGACCGCAGCAAGCCCGCGCATCACGCCTCGCCTCCTTCGACGCCCTCGACAGCCGGCGCAAGGCGCTCGATCTCGGGGTAACAGCGCTCGAGCGCTGCCGCGACACGAAAAATGTTCTCATCGCGAAACTGCGGCCCTATCACCTGCACGCCCACCGGCAGGCCGCTCGCCTCTCCCCTGCCAACAGGAAGGCTCATGCCGCCGTTGCCGGCAATGTTGATGGGAATGGTGAAGATGTCGCTCAGGTACATGGCGGTCGGGTCGGCAAGCTCGCCAAACTTGAAGGCCGTGCGGGGACTGACTGGCGCAAGCAGCGCGTCTACCTGCTCGAACGCACGATGATAGTCTTGGGTGATAAGAGTGCGCACCTGTTGCGCAGGATAATAGTAGGTGTCGTAGACGCCACTTGCAAGCAAGTAGCTGCCGAGCATGATGCGACGCACCGCCTCGGGACCAAAGCCGTCGGCGCGGCTTTTTTCGTACTGGTCGCCGAGGTCGCGCGCGCCCGGGGCTCGATACCCGTAGCGAACCGAGTCAAAGCGGCTCAGGTTGCTGAAGGCCTCGCAGGGACCGATGACGTAGTAGGCGCTCAGAGCAGCCTTGGCGTTGGGAAGCTCCACTTCTACGAGGCGCGCGCCACAGCGCTCTAGTCGGTCCATGGCGCCTTTGAGCGCTACGACGACTTCTGCCTCGACGCCTTTGGCCTCAAGATACGCAGGGATAATGCCGACGCGCATGCCCTCGACGCCTGCGTCGAGGACCGCGCTGAACGAGGTGGCGCACTCCTGCGAGGTGCAGTCAAAGGGGTCACGGCCAGCAATGGCGTCGAGCGTCGTCGCCACGTCTGCGACACTGCGCCCAAAGGGACCCACTTGGTCAAGCGACGAGCCGAAGGCGACCACGCCATAGCGAGAGACGACGCCGTAGGTGGGCTTGAAGCCCACGACGCCGCAGAAGCTCGCAGGCTGACGGATGGAGCCGCCCGTGTCGCTGCCGAGCGACACGGTTGCCATGCCGGCAGCCACTGCCGCAGCGCTGCCGCCGCTCGAGCCGCCGGGCACTCGGTCGAGGTCCCAAGGATTGTGCGTGCGCCCAAAGCACGAGGTCTCCGTCGAGGACCCAAAGGCGAACTCGTCCATGTTGAGCTTGCCGAGCGGCAGGGCGCCTGCCGCAAGCGAGCGCCCAACGCACGTCGCCGTGTAGGGCGAGGCGTAGTCTGCAAGCATGCGCGAGGCACAGGTGGTGCGCGTGCCTAGCAGGTTCATGTTGTCCTTGAAGCCGATGGGCACTCCGGCCAACGCAGGCAAGGGCTGGTCTTTTGCTCGCAGCGCGTCGATGCGCACGGCGGCCTCGTGCGCCAGCTTGGAAGTGACCTCAAGAAAGGCATGCACCCGAGGGTCGATGGCCTCGATCGCGGCCAGCGCTGCGCCAGCCACCTCGCATGCGGAGAAGTCTGCGCGCGCGATCCCGTCGCGGATGGCGCGGGCAGAGAGAGACCGGTAGTCAGCAACCGAGATGGCCATGGGTTATCTGTCGCCCCCGTTGTCGCCGAGGATGGGGGGTATGCGGTAGGCGCCCGACTCGACGTGCGGCGCGATGGCCATCGCGTCTTGGTGAGCAAGCCCGGGGCGCACTGCGTCCTCGCGCATGACGTTCGCGAGCCCTGCGATAGGGTGAAAGGTCGGCTCGACGCCCTCGAGGTCGTACTCCGTGATTGGTCGCAGGCTTTCTATGATGTTGTTGAGGTCGACGGTCATTGCCGCAACCTCCCCGTCGCTCAAGCCGATGCGCGCGTACGTGGCGATGCCGCGCACGTCATTCTCTGTGAGGTACATGCAGGTCCTTTTTGCCGGGATACAAACGATGCCTGCTTAGTGTAACGCAACCGCCGTTGCTGTGCGGCTGGTTAGTCCACGCCCTCTTGGCCGAGCATCGCAGGCTCTCCCACAAGAAAACAGGCGCCGCCCCGATAACCGGATGCGGCGCCCAAATTGCCTGAGCTTGATTATAGGTTCAGGAAGGTGCTTTCGCCCATCAGGGCCTTCATGAGCTCTGTGTCGTCCTGGGCGATAATCCATGTGTCGCCTTGAAGCGTGCAGTCCAGCAGGATCGTCGTGCTCGTCGGCTTCGCAGCAGCCATGAGCGCGGTGAGGCTCTTGCCTGCCTCGCCATAGACGTCGAAGTCTTCTGTAAGGTCTTCACGTTGAGTAAGGGTTGAGATCTCGGCGAACCACTCATCCATGATGGGACCCATCTGCTTGATGGTTATAGTCACCTCGACTGTTGCAGTGTTGCCGGTGACCGTGACCTGACCCACAGAATAGTCATAGCCTGACATCCATGAGGCGACAAACTCCTCGGCGTCAATGCGATACGTACTGAGCATGGACATTGTGGAAACGAGATCCTTGTAGTCCTGTGAACTCGGGTCCTTCATGACCGCAAGCTCTTTTTCGGTGGCGTCCCGAATGACTTGCTCATGATTGGCGGCGCATCCCGCAAGGACACATAGGGCCCCGAGTGACAGTAGCGCCACCAGGGCAAGAGCCGTTATTTTCTTCACTGTTGATTCCTCTCCTCGTGTAAGCCAACTCGTGGCAGTCCTCCTATGACCGACACTGTTAGTGGCTCATGGTCAATGGCAGATATTGTACCGGTCGGCACAGGGTATTGCAAGCAATTAGGGAGTCATCCTTGCTTCTCAGGGGGCTTCTCGGGCGGCGGGAGGTTGCCCTTGCTCACGCTTATGGTGACGTGGAACTCCAGCGGGACGAACCTGCTGTAGTCGCTCATGCCCACCACCTGGCCCTTGGGCTCAGAGGAGTCCACGTACGTCACCGCGTAGGTGACGCTTGCGCCCTTGGCCGTGTAGTCGCTGAAGAACGCCTGCGGCAGGTCGCCCTCGCTCATGCCCCGGAAGTCCTTGAGATAAGGGCGTCCAAGCGAGTACACGACCGTCACCTTCTGCACGCCGCCGGGCAGCATGCGCGCGCCGGCGGGGGCCGACTGCGACACGAGCCTGCCGTAGGGCACCGAGGCGTGGTAGCGGCTCTCCACCGCGACGGGGATCTGCCCCTCTGCCGCAGAGGCTGCCGACTCGGGGGCGTGGCGCGAGAAGTCCGGCACGACCAGGGCCCTGCCGAGCGAGACCACGACGGCGAGGGCGTCGCGCCTGGCTACCTTCTCGCCCGCGGGCACGCTCTGGCCCATCACGAGGCCCTGCGCAACGCCGTCTGACTCGGACTCGGCCACGCTCAGCTCCACGCCGTTGGCAGCGGCCCAAGACTCGGCCTCGCCGCGCGGCTTTCCGGCGAAATCCGGCACCGCGATGTTCCTGGGGAAGGACTCGGGCCCTTTTGAGTAGTACACGGTCGCGTAGTCGCGGCGTCGGTAGCTGCCGGCGCCTGCGCCCTCGGCGCGGAACTCCAGGCGCAGGAAGCCGTCCGCGGCCACGGAGTCGCTGAACTCGAGCACGAGGCGCAGGTTGTCGGCCCGGCGCTCGCGTATCCAGCGCTCGGCCTCGGCGCGCGTCAAGGAGGAGAAGTCGGGCAGGGCGATCGGCTCTGCGGGGTCTGCGCCCTTGCTCACGGTGAGAGGGAGCCTAGAGCCGCGCGTGGCTGTCTGGCCCGGGGCTATTCCCTGCGCCGTCACGGTGCCGCCCTCGGCCTCGAGGCTGTACACCTCGGCCACCTCGGGCACAAGGCCGCCCTCGCGGCAGAACGCCTGGGCCGCGGCAAGCGTGCCGCCGGTGAGGTCGGGCACCTCGACCAGGCGGGAGAAGTGCCAGAAGAGCGCCGCCGCGAGCGCGAGGGCGGCGAGAGCGCCGGCCGCGGCCGCCCAGCGCGCCGCCAGGCGCCGGCGGCGGCCCCGGTCGGGCTCGACGTGGTGCTCGACGGCCTCGATGCCGCCGCCGCGGGGCGCGAGGGGGCGCACGGCGCCTGCGGGAGCTGCGGGCGGCCCAGGGGGCCGCGCAGGCGCGTCTTGCGGCACGGCGGGCGGGGCGGCGGGCGGGGCGGCTGTGGCGGGCGGCGCGTCGGGCGGGGCGGCGCCGTCCTCGAACTGGCTGAGGAATCCCGTCATCGCGGCGCCGGGGCCGTCTGCGCGGGCGCGCCCTCGAGCGGGGCGAGCGAGCCCCTCGACAGGCGCAGCACCACGTCGGCG
>JAITHV010000071.1 GCA_031279835.1 Coriobacteriales bacterium | reverse complement strand
GGCAAGGGCGCGTGGTGAGCTTCAAGAACGCCATTATCATCATGACAAGCAATGTGGGCTCGCAGTTCATACGCGAGTTCAGCCTGCGCGGCTCTGAGGCCTTCAGCGCCTTCAACCCGGCATTGGTGTCCGACAAAGGCGACCTGGCCGCGTCGTTTAGCGCGGGCGGCGGCGTCAAAGGGATGGTAGACGGCATGATGGGCGAGATCACCGAGCGCCTTGAAGGAGGGCTTCCCGACATTTTGGGCTCACGTGACCACAAGGCGCCCGGCCCTGAGCACCTGGACGGCCGATCTGGCGATTGGCCGGTCGACGCGCAAGTAGGCGAGGCGGCCGATGCGCGCAGGCTCGAGAACGCCATCGACGAGGCGCTGCGGGCAACCTTCCGCCCGGAGTTCCTGAACCGAATTGACGATATAATTGTCTTTGAGGCGTTAGGGCTTGACGACATCGACCGCATTGTCGGACTGCAGCTTGCTGAGGTCAGCAAGCGCCTGGCTGACAAGCGCATCGAGGTGGAGCTTGCCCCCGCAGTCGCCGAGCAGCTTGCCATCGACGGGTTCGACCCTGTCTATGGCGCACGGCCGCTCAAGCGCCTCATCCAGCGCAGTGTCGTAGACCTGCTCGCCAATGCTTTAGTCGCGGGCGAGATCGGCGAGGGAGACGCGTTGAGCATTGAGCTAACGGATGACATGAGTGGCTATCGCCTCAAGAAGCACTGAGGTGACGTAGGCTCGACAAGCGCCAACGGATAGGAGAGACCGTGGCAAGAGGCGACAGAGAGCACTGCATTGCTTTGATGGTCGAAAAGGCCCGTGAACTGGGCAGAATGCCTCTTAAGAGGGACTTCGCCCCTGACGAGGTGTCTGACATCAAGCAGGCACTCGGACCATGGCCTCGTGCCCTTGAGCAGGCAGGGCTCAAGCCGGTCTCGTTGGCGCATGAGGAGTCCTTGCAGCGCCGCCAGGCCAGACGGCAAGACAAGCGCCTCAAGCGGCGTCGGCGCCATGAGTCAGAGTGGGGCGACTCCTAGCGCAAACGTGCGAGAAAGCAAAACGGGCGTCGCCAGCCTGGCGACGCCCGTAATCTCAACATGCATCAAGTATAAAACAACATATGGTTGTAAGACGGCACTGGCCAGTAGTCGTGCCCGACGAGGACCTCCATCTCATCGACCGCAACGCGCACGGCGTTCATCGCGGGCAGGACCTTTGTCAGGTACGCGCGCGCGTTTTCGAGCGAGCCTTGTGTGGAGGCCGCCTCGCTCAGAGAGGACTCGAGCGCCTCGACTCCGGCAGAGATCGTGTTTATCCCCGCTGCCAAGCTGGTGAGCAGCTTCTCCTCTGCGGAGGTGTCAAGGGCAGGCGACACGTCCTTTTTGGTCGCGATTGAAGTGGCGATGACCGTGGAGTACTCGACAATGGCGGGGATGAAGCGCGCGCGCGCCATGCGGGCAGTGACGAGGCCCTCGATGTTGACCTTCTTCGAGTAATGCTCAAGCTTGACCTCGTAGCGGCTCTCGACCTCGATGCGGCTCAAGACGCCAAAGCGCTCGAACAGCTCGATGCTCTCTGGCGCCACGTACTGCGGAAGGGCCTCGGGCGTGCTCTTGAGGTTGAGAAGCTTGCGGCGCATGGCCTCGTTCGGCCACTCGTCGCTGTAGTTGTCACCGTTGAATATGATGCGTTGGTGCTCGGTGAGCGTCTGGCGCATATAGGCCTTCGCGTCGCGCTCAAAATCGGTCGATCCGTCCATCACGTCGGCAAAGTCGGCAAGTGTTTTTGCTATTATCGTATTGAGCACCATGTTGGCATCAGAGAGGTTGACCTCTGCGCCGGCCATGCGAAACTCGAACTTGTTGCCGGTGAAGGCGAAGGGAGAGGTGCGGTTTCGGTCGGTGTTGTCTTTAATGAAGGTCGGGAGCACCGGCACGCCCAGGTCCATCGTCTTTGCACCGTTGGACGTGTAGGTCTCCGCATTGATAATGGCACGGACCACCGCCTCGAGCTCGTCACCGAGAAAGATGGAGATAATTGCCGGGGGCGCTTCGTTTGCGCCGAGGCGGTGGTCGTTTCCGGCGCTGGCCACGCTCATGCGCAAGAGGCCCTGGTACTCGTCTACGGCCTTGATGACGGCGGTCAAAAAGACGAGGAACTGAAGGTTCTCAAACGGAGTGGAGCCAGGGTCGAGCAAGTTGACGCCGTCGGCGCTGATGCTCCAGTTGTTGTGCTTCCCGTTGCCGTTAATGCCCTCGAAAGGCTTCTCGTGCTGGAGGCAGACGAGCCCGTGGCGTGATGCGATCTTGCGCATAAGCTCCATAGTGAGCAAGTTGGCGTCGATGGCAGCGTTGGTGGTCTGAAAGATGGGCGCGAGCTCGTGCTGCGAGGGGGCCACCTCGTTGTGCTTGGTCTTGGCAGGCACGCCGAGCATCCAGAGCTCGCTTACAAGCTCTTCCATGAAGCGGTTGACGGTCGGGCGGATCGAGCCGAAGTAGTGCTCCTCGAGCTCTTGGCCCTTGCAGGGCGCCGTGCCGAACAGCGTGCGTCCTGTGAGGATAAGGTCGAGACGGTCGGCGTAGTCCTCCTCCTTTATGAGAAAGTACTCTTGCTCAGGGCCGACGGTCGTTGAGACCTGGATGGGTGATTTTCCGAACAATGCCAACACGCGCTTCGCCTCGCGGCTGATGGCGTCCATTGAGCGCAGGAGCGGCGTTTTCTTGTCGAGTGCCTCGCCGCCATAGCTGACGAAGGCCGTGGGGATGCACAAGACGTTGTCTTTGATAAAGGCGTAGCTGGTGGGGTCCCAGGCCGTGTAGCCGCGTGCCTCAAAGGTGGCTCGCAGGCCGCCCGAGGGAAAACTCGAGGCGTCAGGCTCGCCTTGTATGAGCTCTTTTCCGGAAAAGCTCATGAGCGCGCGCCCGTCGGGCTGTGGGGTGATGAAGCTGTCGTGCTTCTCGGAGGTGATGCCGGTAAGAGGCTGGAACCAGTGCGTGTAGTGGGTGGCGCCCTTCTCGATCGCCCATTCTTTCATGGCGTGGGCAACGACGTTTGCGACGTCAGGGTCGAGGGGCTTGTCTTCCTTGATGGTCTGCGCTAGCAGCTTGTAGGTGGCCTTGGGAAGCCGCTCTTGCATCACATGGTCGTTAAACACCATGCTGCCGAATAGCTCGCTGATGGTAGTCATGCCTTCTCCTTGTCGAAAGGGGTACTTGCTCGTTACTACAGTACCGCAAAAATGTTTCGGGGCGATTAAATGTCACTGCTTCGGATAGTGCCGCAAAGCCTCGTCGAACGGCCTGTTCACCTCGTCGTGGCGAAAGCAGCTGGTGACGTGGTCGTTGACGATGCCGGTTGCCTGCATGTGCGAGTACATGACAATACTGCCAAGAAACTTGAACCCTCGTCGCTTCAGGTCGGCCGCAATCTGGTCTGAGAGGCCTGTGCTGGGGGGCAGGTCGTTGATGTCGTTCAGGGTTCTTGTCAATAATCGTGTGGGTCGGTCACTGCGAACCGGTCGCTGCGAAGTGCCAGTCAAAGCGCCTCCTATGATACACTGGTTTGCCGGTAGGGACAGAAAGGGAATCATGCACCGCAAGAATGTCCTCGTCTTCTCCAGGCCTTCAGGTGTCGAGTATAGGCTGCGCGCGCTCTTTGATGCGGCCGACGTCGAGGTGCGCTTTTTTGCCGTGCCGCTGCCCTCAGTGCTCAAGGACATTTCGGCGCTTGAGGCAGACCTCGTGGTCTTTGAGCCTGAACAGGCTGAGCTCAAGTCAATGCGCGCTGTTGAGGACGCGCTTTTCTCGGCGGGCAACATAGCCTTGTTCGTTGTTGTCAATGAGGCAGACCTTGACCTCTTGCAGCTCCCCTCCCGACTCGTTGCCGACTTTGCCACCCATGAGTCAAGCGACGCAGAGCTCTCGCTGCGCTTGAGGCACCTGTTATGGCGTGGAGAAGAGACAAGCAGTGCCGACTTTGTGCGGGCAGGGTCGCTCACGCTGAATCTTGCGACGTACCAGGTCAAGGTGGATGGCACGACGCTTGACCTGACCTACCTCGAGTACGCCTTGCTCGCCTTCCTGGTGACGCATCCAGGCAAGACCTACTCGCGTGACGCGCTGTTGCGGCGCGTTTGGGGCTTTGAGTACTTCGGCGGCTCGCGTACCGTGGACGTGCATGTGCGCCGTGTGCGCGCCAAGCTCGGGCCCGAGCTCGCACAGCACCTCGAGACGGTGCGCGGCGTGGGCTACCTCTGGAACCGCTGAGCAAGCCGCTTAGTCGAAATACGTAGAAGACATAAGCAAATGTAAACTTATGGCAATAAAATTTATAGATAATATAACTAAGGAGCAACACCTATGAAGACTATTGCGGTCATAGACGGCAACTCGCTCATGCACCGCGCCTTCCATGCGGTCCCGCCCACCATGAGCGCCCCCGACGGCAGGCACACAAACGCCTGCTTCGGGTTTCTCTCTATGCTGCTCAAGATGGTTGAGGCCTTTGCCCCTGAAGGGGTCATTTGCGCGTTTGACGCTGGAGTCCCGGCGTTTCGCTTCGAGGCGATAGAGAAATACAAGGCCCAGCGCCCTCCGACGGCGCCGGAGCTCAAGGAGCAGTTCTCCATAATTGCGGAGCTGCTCGACGCGCTCGGGATTCCCGTGGTCAGGGTCAAGGGCTGGGAGGGCGACGACATTCTCGGAACCGTCTCGGCGCGCGCGGAGGCATTGGGCGGCATCCATACCCTGCTCGTGACAGGAGACAAGGACGCCTTGCAGCTAGCAAGCGAACATACATCTATCGTAAACACCAAGACCGGCATGAGCGACGTCGTGGTCTACGACCCGGCCGGCGTTGTCGAGCGTTTTGGCGTCGCGCCTTCCCTAGTTCCTGATTACCTGGGTCTTATGGGCGACGCGTCTGACAACATTCCTGGAGTTCCGGGCGTCGGGCAAAAGACCGCTGCCAAGCTGCTGCTCGAGTACGGGACGATGGACGCGGTGCTCGCTGCCGCTGAGGGCATACCGGGCAAGCTTGGCGAGAACCTGCGCGCCAATGTCGAGACAGCATTGGCTTCGCGACGCGTGGCTACCATCGTGCGCGACGTGCCGTTTGAGCTCGACTTTGAGGCAGCAGCGTTCCCGTCGTTCGACGTTGCCGAGGTCAAGCGCGTGTTTGGGGCCTATGCCCTCAACGCGCACCTGCGCAAAGTGCTCAAGCTGGCAGAGCGCGCTCGTGGCGGCGCTCATGGCGGCGCTCCCGGCACCGCTCGCATGGTGGAGGCCGCGCAAGCCGCGCAAGCCGCGGCAGACGCTGAGCCCGTCTCTAGGCCAGCCGTTCCTGCAATGCGACTAGTTAGTCCAGTCACTGGTCCAGCGGCTTATGAGCTGCTTGCCCGCATGCTGGCCTCGACAACACGAATCGCAGTGCATGTCGAGGAGGGCGGCTCCAGCCTGTTCGAGTCGAACCGACGCCTCTATGTTGCTTCCGAAGATGGCATAGCAGAGTTTGGGGGCGCCGAGCTCAGGCCGGTGCTCGCTCAGGTTATGGAGAAGACGCTCACAACGGCCCCCGTGGGACCAAGCGTCACGGCCTTCTCCATAAAAACGGTGCTCCAAGAGCTGGTGGGACGCGACAGCAGCGATCCCGCCCTGCTTGACCTCGCAAAGCTTGACTCGGGGCGCATGGTTGACCTCGGCCTGGCCGCATACCTGCTTGACTCTTCAGCGCCTTTTGAGAGCGTGCGGGACCTTGCGGCCTTTTATCTTGAAGAGGGTGGCATGGCAAGCGATGCGGCCGCGGACGGCTCGTTTGACGTTTCCGCCACGCTGGCGCTTGGCACACGACTGTTGGCCGCGCTTGAGGCCGATGGGTCGATGGGTTGTTATCGGAACATTGATATGCCGCTGGTGGGCGTGCTCGTGCGCATTGAGCGAGCAGGCGTGCATATTGACCCCGCCATGCTCACCGATCTGAGCGAGAGTTTTGCCGTCTCGATCGACCGGCTTCGGGCACAGGCCTTTGAGCTGGCAGGGGAGGAGTTCAACCTTGACTCGCCTAAACAGCTCGGCGCCGTGCTCTTTGAGAAGCTGATGCTGCCGCCACTCAAAAAGACGCGCACCGGCTATTCCACCAACGCCACGGTGTTGCAGGAGTTAAAAAGCCTCAACCCCTTGCCCGGGCTCATGCTCGAGTATCGCGAGCTCGCCAAGCTCAAGTCTACGTACCTTGACGCCTTGCCGCAGCTTGTGCTCGGCGACGGGCATCTCCACACGACGTTTCATCAGACGGTGGCCGCTACCGGCCGTCTCTCGTCATCCGACCCCAACCTTCAAAACATCCCGGTGCGCACAGAGCTTGGCCGGATGATACGCGCCGCCTTTGTTGCCGACCCTTCGGTGTTCGACGAAGGTGAGGCGGTGTTCCTCTCTGCCGACTACTCGCAGATCGAGCTGCGTCTGCTCGCGCACTTCTCTGCCGACGAGCACCTGGTCGCCGCCTTCCTGTGTGGCGAGGACTTTCACGCACAGACAGCGGCGCGCGTCTTCGGCGTGCCTACGGCCGAGGTGACGCCTGCGATGCGCTCGCGTGCCAAGGCGGTCAACTTCGGCATAGTCTACGGCCAGCAGGCATACGGCCTGTCGCAGTCGCTCGGTATCTCGTTTTCGGAGGCGCAAGACATGATAAGCCGGTACTTTGCCGCTTATCCGCAAGTGCAGGACTATCTTAAGACGACGGTCGCCGAGGCCCGTGCCGAGGGCTGGGTCGCGACGCTGTTCGGGCGCAAACGGCATGTGCGGGAGCTAGAGTCTTCCAACCAAAACCAGCGCAGCTTCGGCGAGCGCATCGCCATGAACCACCCCATGCAGGGCACTGCGGCCGACATAATCAAGCTTGCGATGATAGAGGTGCAACGTCGCCTTGACGCCGAGGGCTTCCGCTCGCAGATGGTGCTGCAGGTGCATGACGAGCTTGACTTCAACTGCCCGTTGTCAGAGGTAGACAGGCTCTCCTCGATGGTGCGAGAGGCTATGGAGAATGTCGTGGCGCTCAAGGTTCCGCTTGTCGTTGAGGTTAACCACGCGTTCAGCTGGGCAGAGGCGCACTAGCTTTAGGTTGCACGGTCCCCAAGCGTCATGACAGGACACGCGCGCTCGACAGGGATCGCCCCATGGGTGTACACTGGTCCAAGCGTTCAGAGAAGCCGGTGAGAATCCGGCACAGCTCACAGCACTACTGTCAGAGGCTACGCTTGCCCCCTGCGCCCGCGCTACAAGCGGCGCGCTGAAAGCC
>JAITHV010000059.1 GCA_031279835.1 Coriobacteriales bacterium | reverse complement strand
ATCGAAATGAACAAAGCGGCTCCCTCTGTCCCTTCCATTTCCTCCTCCTCCTCCTCCTCCTCCTCCGACTACCTCTCGCCGCTGCCCGCCAAGCGCCGGGCCATCGCGCCCGGCGACGTCGGGCTGGTGTTCCAGCACCCCGAGGCGCAGCTGTTCGCGAGCACCGTCTTTGACGACGTGGCTTTTGGCCCGCGCAACCTCAAAATGGCCAAGACGCATGCGCAGGCTGAGGACTTGGTGCGCGAGGCCTGTGCGTGGGTCGGGCTTGACTTCGACCGTTTTGCCGGCCGCTCGCCTTTCACGCTCAGTGGGGGAGAGGCACGGCGCACGGCCATCGCAGGCGTGCTTGCCATGCGGCCGCGCTTCTTGCTGCTTGACGAGCCGACCGCTGGCCTTGACGCGGCCGGCTACCGCTTTGTGGGCAGGCTTGTCGCCCAGCTGTTGGGCGAGGGAGTGGGGATAGTCATTGCCTCGCACGACGTGGGCTTCTTCTCGCCACTGGCAGACGCCTGCATGGTCTTAGACGAGGGCACGGCAACATGGCGATAATGGTGCGCTTTGGCCAGTACATCCCTGGCGACACGCGGGTGCACACGCTCGACGCGCGCATGAAGCTGCTGCTTGTCGCTGCGTTTGTCTCCGCGCTGTTCTTGTCTGACGGCTGGATCGGCATTGCGCTGTGCGCCGGCGCGCTGTGCGCCTGCTACCTCGCTGCCCACATAGCGCTGTCACGCGCGCTGCGCGGCATCAAGCCCATCCTGCTTATCCTCGCGTTCACGTTTTTCGCGAACGCGCTGACGTTCTCTGCTGGGGCGGACGCCCTGCCTGAAGGGCTGCACCTGCTCGGCCTTGAGCTTTCGGTGCCGCAAAGCGTGCCGCTTGTCGGCAGCTTCGGGGTCGTGCCGCTCGGCGTGCTGCGCGGCCTGTACTTCGTTGTGCGCATCGTCTTGCTCGTCAGCGTCACGACGCTGCTCACCTACACGACCTCGGTGGTGGCGCTCACCGACGCCATCTCGTCGCTGCTGGCCCCGCTGCGCCTGGCGCGCGTCCCGGTTGACGACATTGCCATGATGTTCGCCATCGCGTTGCGCTTCATCCCTGTTACCGCGACAGAGGCCGAGAAGGTCATGACAGCGCAGGCGGCACGAGGCGCGCGGTTTGACCAGGGCGGGCCTGTGCGCCGTGTCAAGGCCTATCTGCCGGTCATGGTCCCGTTGTTCGTCAACCTGTTCAAACGCGCCGACGCGTTGGCGGCGGCCATGGAGTCTCGTTGCTACGAGGGGGCTGGGCGCACGCGGCTCAGCACGTCGCGCGTCACGGCTAGCGACGTGTGCGTCGGCCTAGTCGGCGCTGCGGCGCTCATCGTGTGCGGAGCGCTGTTATGACGTATCATTAGCCATGCCGTTATTTTTGCCCGACACCGCGCCTCAGAAAGGACCCCATGGACGAGCCGAACGCCATGCCGCGCAGATCAGACGAGCATGGGACGCTCCAGCGGCTGGTAGACGCCCTGTTTCGTGGCAACAAACACGTACGCCGGCTTGACTGCCTCGTCCTTGCCGAGACCTTCGAGCTGTGCGCGGACTTGCAAGAGATCATAGGCCTTCTCCCACCGGGCACGTACACGCGCCAAAAGTTGTGCGACCAGCTCAACTCGGCGCTCACCGGCCATGGCTGGGGGCTGGTCTACGGGACCGTGGACTGACGGACGGCCACGTGGCCAGTGCCGTGCAGTCAAGAAAAGATGAGGAGAACACATGGCTGACCCCCAGATCAAACGAGCGCTCATTTCTGTTACCGACAAGACCGGCGTGGTCGAGTTCGCCCGCGCGCTTTCCGAGGAGTTTGGAGTAGAGATCGTCTCGACCGGCGGCACCGCCAAAGCGCTCGAGGAAGGCGGGGTGCGCGTGCGCGCCATCGACGACCTCACGGGGTTTCCCGAGATGATGGGCGGCCGTGTGAAGACCCTGCACCCGCGCGTGCACGGCGGGCTGCTCGCGCGCCGCGACCTGCCTGAGCACATGGACGCGGCACTTGAGCACGGCATCGGGATGATAGACCTCGTGGTGGTGAACCTCTATGCCTTTGAAGAGACGGTCGCTCAGGAAGACGTGAGCTTTGCCGAGGGGATCGAGAGCATCGACATCGGCGGGCCGTCCATGCTGCGCTCTGCCGCCAAGAACCACGAGTCAGTGACGGTTGTAACCAATCCTGAGTGGTATGACGGGCTGCTTGAGGAGATGCGCGAGAACGGCGGGTGCACCTCGGCTGCCACGCGACGCTTCTTTGCCTGCGAGGCCTTCCTGCTGACGAGCATGTACGACACTGCGATCTTCTCCTGGCTCGCTGAGCAGCTTCCCGATATCGGCATGGACTTTGGTGACGACGAGCCAGAAGAAACAGACGACTCGCCGTTTCTCGACACGTCGGACCTCATCCTCTACAAGGAGGAGGACCTGCGCTACGGCGAGAACCCCCATCAGCAGGCTGCCTTCTACCTCATGCCCCCCTTCGCCTTCACTGACGACGATGTGAGCTCTGTAGGGCGCTCGAATGTCGCGTACCTGCTTGCCGGCGCGTCTCAGATTCAGGGCAAGGCCCTCAGCTACAACAACTACCTCGACCTTGACGCGGCGTGGGCGGCCGTGCGCGAGTTCGACCCCATGACCCCCACCTGCGTGATCGTCAAGCACCTCACGCCCTGTGGCGTGGCGAGCGACGACTCGCTTGTCGAGGCGTACCGTCGCGCGCACGACTGCGACCCCGTGAGCGCCTTTGGCGGCGTCATGGCCTTTAACGCCGAGGTCACGGCAGACGTCGTAAAGGCCGTCTTCGCGAACCGGCAGTTCGTCGAGGCGCTGGTCGCCCCCGCGTTTGACGAGGACGCCTTGGACTTGCTGGAAGAGCGCCCGGACGCCCGTGTTCTCGAGACCGGGGGCATGAACCCGCCTGGCACCGGCTGCGACTGCCGCAGCATTGAGGGCGGCCTTTTGGTCATGGCCTCGGACTCGGTGGGAGAAGACCCGGCGGACTTCACTTCTCCGACCAAGCGCGCGCCAAGCGCAGAAGAGCTCGAGGAGCTGCTCTTTGCCTGGAAGGTGTGCAAGTCGGTCAAGAGCAACGCCATCGTCATAACGTCCGGCCGCACGACGATCGGCATCGGGGCCGGTCAGCCTAACCGCGTCAACTCGGCCGAGCTTGCGGCAAAGCAGGCGGGCGAGCAGGCCCGCGGCGCCGTGGCCGCCTCAGACGCCTTCATGCCGTTTGCCGACTCGCTAGAGGTGCTCATTGCCGCAGGCGTCACTGCGGTCATCCAGCCTGGTGGCTCGATGCGCGACGAGGAGGTCATCGCACGGGCCGACGAGGCAGGGGTGGCGCTGCTGTTCACCGGCACGAGGCACTTCAGGCACTGAGCGCACGGGCGGGCCTCAGATATGTCAGACAATACCTTCAGCCTGCGCTGGCGGGTAGTGGGCGGGCGCATCCCTCTTATGGGACGGCACCTGCGCTCTCTGGGACCGCTCGGCCTCTCGCAGCCGCTGGCGGCATGGATCCGCACCCGTCTTGAGTGGGCGCTTGCAAACCTCGTGTCTGCACGTGATGACGCAGTGCTCTGCCTTGCGATAGACCCAGCGCACGATGTGTCCGTCACGCTGGAGCCGCTGCGCGCGAGGCCGGAGCTCAGCTTGGAGTGCCTGGTCGAGGCAGGCGAGAAGGTTACAGGCGCGGTATGGGAAGGCGAGTCGCTTGAAGGCGTGCTGTTCTTCGAGCGCGAAGGCTGCCTGTACGCCTCTGCCCCCCGTCTGGACTCCGCCGTCTCGACCTTGACGGCAGACCTGGCGCGCACGCTCGGCATAGGCGTCGAGGTCGGCTGCCTGAGCCGAGCTGCCCTGGCGGGCGCCGAGGCGGCCTTTCTCGCCTCCAACGAATTCGGCTGCGTGCCAGTGCGCCTGGGTGGCCAAGAGGAATGGCTTGGTGGCCGCACGAGCGCCAAAAGCGCCTGCGCCCGCCTCAAGGCCTGCCTTGAACAGGTCATTCCTCCTGTCGCGTGACCAGCCGCAGCCTGCTGCTCTCGGTGAGGCTGCTGGTTGTCGCTGCTCGATGAGGCTGCTCTCGGTGAGGCTGCCTTAGCCTGACCGCCCGTCGAGCTCCCGGACCAAATCGTCATACCAGCGCGCTAGATTTCTGTCGGAGGCCATGCCTAGAGCGTTGGCCTCCTCGTAGGTCTTTATCCATATCTTAGAAGCCTCGGCGTCGTCGTTCGTGTAGAAGACAAGGACCCACAGAAGCCTGTGCAGGCCATCAACAATGTCTCTTGAGCGTACATGCTTTTTATAGTAAGCGATACCATTGGCATGTTCGTGTAGACGAAAAGAGAGGCACAGGTACATCTCGGCGCACCGTCCGGTCGAGCGCTCGCTGTATTCAATGCCCCAACTCTCTTTGGTGTAGTTGAGCAAGAAGCGCCTGCTTGAGTAGGGGAGCGAGGCGCGATCTCGATGCTTGTGCATGAAGAAGTCACATGCTTCCAACGCGGATTGTCGCATGTCGGGGGGTCTTCATGTGATCGGCAAGCAGGACGATGAGCGAAGGGCTAATGGTATCCCGGTCCAGATGGCTCTCCAGGACGATGTAGACTGCCAGCCGGATGGTTTCTGCAGACATGTTGGCGATAAAGAGCTTCTCCAGCACCATGGCTAGCAGCTGCGGCTGTGAATACCCTGTAGCGGCAAACGGAACCTCTGTGCTGAACAGGTAATAGTCGCACGCATAGCTGAGCATGCGGTACACCTCGACCAGCAGCAGTGCGGCCTCTTCAGAGTTCTCGCCCTGAACCGCTACGAGCGACTTGATGATCCTGCGCACGGTGAAACGCCACTTTGCACGGGCAGCCTTGGGGATCTCTCTGTTGGGAGAACAATAATTGCCGGCTTCCGCATGATCGAAGAAGTCCAAGGCTACTGTGCGCAAGGTCTCAAAGTCAGCAATCAACGAGCTGTCGGGCTTTTGCTAGCGGACGGGGCCGGTCTCGGAGGCAATCGTGCTGACAAGCTCGTCAAGCCCGGAGTCCTCGCGCAGCCTCTTGGGGATGATCTTGTACATCTCGACCACGAGCTTTCTGGTAGTCTCGAGGTCATAGCTGCCCAAAATGCCACGCAGTTCGTCGACTTTCATAGGCTCTCGCATCCTCCTAGCTCAAGCCGGCCACGCTTGCGTTTGTGCGCTAAATGATCCGGCGCACCTCGACGGCGCTGCCTGCGCCCTTGCTCGACAGTCTCACATACTGGCACCTGCCGCCAAAGTTCGGCTCCTCGTAGATCATGCCGTTGCCCGCGTAGAGCACCACATGCTCGTATCTGCCGCCGCCGCGGTACATGAGGATCAAGTCGCCTGGCTGAGCGTCGGCCAGCGAGACGTGCTTGCCCGCATAGACCTGGTCATAGGTCTCAAAGCCGATGTCGATGCCGATCTGCTGATAAAGGTACCACGTGAACGACGCACAGTCCATGCCCCCGTCGCGCGGGTAGACGCCAAGCCATACATACGGCACGCCAAGCAGGGAGTGGGCGGTCTTCATGATGCGGTCGATGCGGTCAGCGCGCCACATCCCATGCGGGTACGTGACCTCGTTGAAGTGGAAGAGCTGGTTGTCGCCGTTGTTGCGCGTGGCGATGCGGGCGTTCGCGCCGTTTTGCCTGCCGCCTCCCGCGACGTCGAGCACCAGAGAGGAGCCGAGTGCTGACTCGAGGGCGAATGTGCCGTCATGCAGGGGGACGATGCGCCATCTTTGTCCGTTCGAGTCTATGGGCGCATAGAGCTGCACGTTGGTTCCGCTGCTTGCCGTGCCGTAGTAGACGTCGAGGTGCTTGTCTGACCGGGCGTTCGTGAGCGTCCAATAACCGTTGCCTACTCCCTCAATCAACCAGATTTGTGCGCCAGTCCCGTTTTGGTCAGATGCCTGCACGTTGGTCCCGTCAGTGAAGCCGTTGTCCCGTGTGCTGAGAAAACGCCCGCCCGCCTCTATTGTCAGACGATAATAGCCTGGCTTTATCACGTCGGTGTTCCTCACGACGAACACCTGGTCAGACTGGCTCGCGTCAGGCGAGGCGGTGCCGACGTTGTGGCCGTCCCCCGCCTTGTGCATGCGCATGGCGGCGTTGGTGGTCGTGTTGATGAACGCAATGCCGCCGAAGCGCGGCTCGGCGCGCCAGAGCTGTGCTGTCGCAGGGTTGCGCAGTCCGTATTGGGCAACATTGCCGTTCGCATCGGTCAGGTACCGTCCCGAGTTTATGTTCATGATGGTGTAGACGCCCGGTGAGACGCGTTTGAAGAGGAACTTCTGCGTCTGGTAGTTGTTGCGTGCCCATCCTTGGATGTTCGTGCCGTCTGTTCTGCCAAAGTTGTGCACATCGACGCACAGTGACGGAAACGCCTTCGAGCGCATCTCGTACAGCCCGCCGTCCTCTAGCAAGTCGTTGCTCGCCACGCTCAACACGAAGCGCTGCGCTGGGGTGCCATTGGGCAGGTAAAGCTGCATCGGGGTGCCCGACGAGTAGTTCGCGCCGGTCACGTCGAGGGCGAGCCCCGAGGTCTTGGCAACAAAGGTCAGTGACCCGTCGCTGTTTTGGTGGATGGCCCAGCGCTGGCAGTCGTTGATGGCCTGCCACTGCTTGACGGGGGTCGTGGGGACGACGTTGCCCGTCTCGGCATCGAGGTAGAGTCCCGAGCACAAAGAGCGGATGTAGTAGTAGCCGGCCCCGTCGGGCACGATGCGAAATATCTGAGCGATCGTGTTGTTGCGCTCCCAGACCTGCATGCGCTCGCCGCTCGTGCCCGAGGCCCCAGGCACGTCGATCGCAAGCTTGCTTGCGGCAACGGGAGAGATCGTGTAGTTCATGGACGGGTCGATTCCCAGGCCGGCGTCTGAGGGGGGCGCGGCAATGTCGAGCGGGATAAAGTAAAACGACTGGGCCTTGGTGCCGTTCGCCGTCCAGGCTTGGATGTTGGTGCTGTCGGCATCGCGCGCGCCCGAAACGTCGAGGACGAGCGTGCTGCTCAAGGCGCTGACAATCTGGTAGCTGCCGTCAGCGTTGGGGATGATCTGCCATTTTTGTGCCTTTGAGCTGTTTGCGCGGGCCTGATGGACGTTCGCGCCACTCTTTGCCTGCCCGCCGGCGACCTCGAGGGCAAGTCCGGCGGCCGTAGAAGGCGCGATAGTGTAATAGTTGTTCGCGTCAATGCTCAAAGTGAAGCGCTGTGCGCTCGTCAAGTTCGAGCGATAGATCTGAGCGTTCGCGCCGTTGTTCTTCGATGCGCCTACAATGTCGAGCACCCGGACAAGCGAGCTGGCGGGGCGTATGGCGTACTGCGTGCTGGTGCTCAGTCCCGAAGCGGACGCCACAGAGAGCGTGTCCTTCTCCTCGTCCTCGTCCTCGTCCTTCGGGTCCTTTGCGTCACGTTCCTCCTCAGGCTTCGTCGCCTCGTCGGCCATGCTCGCTGGGTCCTCGACCGGCTCTTTGACTTGCGGCACTTGCGCAGTGGGCGCGTCAGCGGTGGGATCAGCTAATTCGGGCGCGTCTGGAGCAGCCGGCTCGCTCGGGGCAGTTGGGGCGTCGGTGCCCGTTGGGTCGCCAACGGGCGACGAGTCCTGGCCAGCATCTGGCGCCGGTGCCGCTTGTGGCGCCGGAGGCGCCGGCGCGTCGCCTGCCTCGACAGCTGGGTCGCTGGTGGCAGAAGATGAAGGGTCTGAGGGTGCGGCATAGGCTGACGGCATGACGCCGGCCAGTGCCACGACGACAGCCAGCAGCGCACAAAGCGCTGAGCGGACTAAACTGCTGGCAAGGTGTCTTGATTTGTTCATAATGTCTTGCAAAGCCTCCCAAAAACAAGTCGAAAAATGTTTAGTAATTATAGCCGCTCTGTTGACGGCGCTGCAAACCACACGGGCAGTGTCCACACAATCTGCACATCTTGGATGACGGCGGCTTGTCACAGAGTTTACAGAGTGCGACAACAGGGTCTGATGTGACAACCTGTCAGGGCAGCGTGCCGACCGCTGGCAGCCGACCGTCGGGCCTTCAGGTTGTTGCTCTGTTTGCGATACGGTATCATGGGGCGGTCAACGTCTGGGCGCATGCCAAACGGCCACGAGCGCCAGATGTTCCGCTGTGCGGATCAAACCACGTTGGGTAGGTTTTTGCGCACCTCATCCATTACGACAAGAGCAGCGGCTATTGGGGGCCTTACGCCAACAAGGGCCAGGGCCGAAGCTATCTTGCAGATTGGAGTTACATGACGCGCATACAAGTGTACGAGAAGAGCTATGGGCAGGAGCGTATGGAAGACGCCTACGCCCAGCTCGCCGGAGGGCTGGACGTCGGCGCGCTCACGAGCTGTCCCGTCGAGCTGGCGGCTGCTGCCGTCAAGCTCATGGGGGCGCAAAGCTGCGGCAAATGCACGCCGTGCAGGGTCGGCCTGGCCCAGCTTGAGGCCTTGGTCGAGCAGGTCCTCGACGGCACGGCCACACGAGAGGTCCTCGACCTGATAGCCGAGCTCGCCGAGGTGGTCGCCACTAGCTCGGACTGCGCCGTCGGCTATGAGGCGGGGGCCTTTGTCCTCACTGCCCTCAAGGGCTTTTACGACGACTTTGTCTCTCACATCGAGAACGGCGACTGCACTGCCGACGCCTTTGCGCCCGTGCCCTGCGTCGAAGGCTGTCCGGCCCATGTCGACATACCTGGCTACATGGCACTGGTGCAGGCAGGCCGCTACCGCGACGCAATCGGCCTCGTGCGCAAGGACAACCCCTTCGCCGTTGCCTGCGGGCTCATCTGTGAGCACCCTTGCGAGTTGTACTGCCGCAGGGGCATGGTGGACGACGTGCTCAACATTCGCGGCATCAAGCGCTTTGCCGCCGACCACAGCGACGGAGACTACCAGCCCCCGGCCGCTGAGCCTACCGGAAAGCGCGTCGCGGTCGTCGGGTCCGGGCCAGCGGGCCTGACCTGCGCCTACTATCTTGCGCTCATGGGCCACAGCCCCGTGGTCTTCGAGCAGCGCGAGCGCTTGGGCGGCATGCTGCGCTACGGCATACCGTCATACCGCCTCCCGCGCGAGGCGCTCGACGCAGAGATCGCCTGGCTCACGTCCCAAGGCATCGAGACGCGCCTCGGCACTGCCGTGGGCACAGACGTGCGGCTCGCTGAGCTGCGCGAGGAGTTCGACGCCGTCTACCTCGCCTTCGGCGCGCACAGCGACAACCGTCTTGGCATAGCGGGAGAAGACGCGGCCGGCGTCTTGTCGGCAGTCGAGCTTCTGCGCGCCATTGGCGACGAGCAGTTGCCCGACCTCTCGGGCAAGCGCGTCGTGGTGGTCGGCGGCGGCAACGTCGCCATGGACTGCGCGCGCAGCGCGCTTCGCCTCGGCGCGGAGTCGGTGACGGTGGCCTACCGCCGTCGCAAGCTCGACATGACCGCGCAGACCGCCGAGATCGAGGCGGCCGTGGCCGAAGGCTGCAAACTGCTTGAGCTGCATGCGCCGGTGAGCATCGACGTCAGCGGCCAAGAGGTAGCCGGGCTCGTTCTCCAGCCACAGGCCATCGGCGAGATCGCGGGCGGCCGCGCCAAGCCGCATGCGGCCGACGCGGCGCCTCTGACCCTCGCCTGCGACCTCGTGGTTGTTGCGATCGGGCAGAGGATAGACGCGTCGAGCTTCGAGTCAGAGGGCGTCGAGCTCCAGCGCGGCATGATAGTCTCGACACCGAAGGCCGAGGTGCCGGGCATGGAGGGCGTGTACGCGGGCGGCGACTGCGTCAGCGGGCCGCTGACCGTCATCCGCGCCGTTGCGGCAGGCAAGGCAGCTGCCGCCTCGATCGACTCCTACCTCGGCTTTGACCATCGCGTCTCCTTTGACATCGAGGTCCCCACGGCGATGTTCAAGGGAAGGGCGTATTGTGCCCGGTCGAACATGACCGAGCCAGCTATCGAGACAATCAACGGCAACTTTGCCCTCGTAGAGGCCGGCCTGCGCCCCGAAGAGGCCGCGCAGGAGTCTGCGCGCTGCCTGCGCTGCGACCATTTTGGCCGAGGGGCGTTTCGCGGAGGGAGGTCCCTGCAATGGTAAAGCATGTGGATAAAGGACTTAAAGGAATACCCGGCACCGCCTTTGAGGCGGCCAACGAGGCGGCGCAGGCGACGGGAGCGGCACAGGCCGCATTCGTGACCCTGACGGTCGACGACCGCGAGGTGTCCGTGCACGAGAACACGACCATACTTGACGCGGCGCACAAGGCCGGAATAGAGATACCCACGCTCTGCTACTTGCGCGAGGTCAACGAGGTTGGCTCCTGCAGGGTCTGTGTCGTTGAGCTGGCAGGAGAAAACCAGCTCGTCGCAGCCTGCAACAACGTGGTGCGCGACGGCATGGAGGTCCGCACCAACAGCCCTCTGGCTCGTCGCGCCCGCAAGCTCAACGTCGAGCTTCTGCTCTCGCAGCACGACGTGCAGTGCACTAGCTGTGTGCGCAGCGGCAACTGCACGCTACAGGCGCTTTCAAACGACCTCAACATCCTTGACGCGCGTTTTGAGAAAAACGTGCGCACTGCTGCGTGGGAGAAGAGCTTTCCCCTCATTCGCGACGAGGGCAAGTGCGTCAAGTGCCTGCGCTGTGTTAACGTCTGTGAAAAAGTGCAGGCATGTGCCATATGGGACGTGCGCGGTCGCGCCACGCGCAGCACTATAGGCGTCAAGGGCGCGCTTCCCATCGAAGAGAGCAACTGCGCGCTGTGTGGGCAGTGCATAGTCAACTGCCCGACGGGCGCCTTGCGAACGCGCGACGACACCGACCGCGTGCTCGAAGCGCTCGCAGACCCCGACAAGGTCTGCGTCGTGCAGATCGCCCCGGCGGTGCGCGCGGCCTGGGGCGAGTCGCTCGGACTGAGCCATGAGCAAGCCACCGTCAAGCGACTGGTGGCCGCGCTGCGCACCATGGGCTTCGACTACATCTTCGACACGGACTTCTCCGCCGACCTCACCATCATGGAGGAAGGCAGCGAGTTCCTCGAGCGCCTCGGCACCGGTGCCGGCGACGGCACGGCGTTTCCGATGTTCACCTCCTGTTGCCCTGGCTGGGTGCGTTATCTTAAGGGGCACCACCCTGAGCTCATCGACCAGCTCTCGAGCGCCAAGTCGCCCCAGCAGATGTTCGGCGCGGTGATGAAGAGCTATCATGCCGAGAACATCGGCGTTGACCCCGAGCGCATCTTCTCGATATCCATCATGCCCTGTGTCGCCAAGAAGCACGAGTGCGCCATCCCTTGCATGGACGACGCAGGCGCTGGGCCCGACGTGGACGTCGTCTTGACCACCCGCGAGGCGGTGCGCCTCATTCGCGCCGGGCACGTCAATGTGCACGCGCTCGAGGAGGAGGAGTTCGACCAGCCGCTCGGGATCGGCACCGGCGCCGGTGTTATTTTTGGCGTCACGGGCGGTGTTATGGAGGCGGCGCTGCGCAGCGCTCACTTCCTCGTCACCGGCTCCAACCCCGATCCTGACGCGTTTGCCGAGGTGCGCGGACTGTACGGCTGGAAGGAAGCGACCTTCAACCTCGCAGGCACCGAGCTCAAGGTCGCCGTGGCGAGCGGGCTTGCAAACACCGAGCGGCTGCTCGATGCGCTCGCGCGCGGCGAGGTGAGTTATCACTTCGTGGAGATAATGGCATGCCCCGGAGGCTGTGCGAACGGCGGTGGCCAGACTATCAGCGAGAATGCCGCCAAGGTCTCCACGCGCTCGCGCGTGATCTACGGGCTTGACGCGCACAGCGACCTGCGCTTCTCGCATGAGAACCCTGCTGTCGCCGCCTGCTATGCAGACTATCTCGAAAAACCGCTCTCTGAGCGGGCCCACCATTTGCTGCACACCGACCACAGAGCTTGGAGCATGCCTCATGAGAAGTAAGAACGCCCGTGCCTCCAGAGGCGCAATTGTCCGTGCCGCGCGTCGTGCCATGCGCCGTGCCGGCTCCCTCCTGCCTGCAGTGGCTGTGAGCCTGGCGCTCATCGTCGGCCTTGCCGCCTGCGCGGGGGCGCCGCAGGGCTCCGGCGCCGCCGTCTCGTCAGGCGCCGAGGACGCCAAGGGCGCCGATGCCCCCGCGCCGAGTCCAGTGACCGTGCGCGTGGCCTCGCTCAAGGGACCAACCTCCATCGGCCTTGTCTCCTTTATGGAGCAGGCCAAGCAAAACGGGAGCGGGCTGGTGAACAGCTATGACTTCACGGTGGCGGGAACGGCCGACGCCATCGTGCCCGACATCGTTCGCGGCGAGACAGACATCGCCCTCGTGCCTGCCAACATCGCCTCGGTGCTGTACGCGCGTACCGGCGGAGGCGTGCAGGTGCTCGGAGTCAACACCCTCGGCGTGCTGTACGTGGTGAGCGCCGACAGCACCGTGACGTCGCTTGACAGCCTCGCCGGGCGCACCGTGCTCATGACGGGCAAGGGCAACACGCCCGAGTATGTCATGGCCTACCTGCTCGACGCAGCGGGGCTTGCGGGCTCAGTGCGACTTGAGTACAAGTCGGAGGCTACTGAACTCGCGGCGGCGCTTGTCGCCGACCCGACGGCGGTGGCCGTGCTTCCTGAGCCCTATGTGTCGTCAGTATGTGCAAAGTCGCCAGAAGTCTCTGTACGCTTGAGCTTGACTGATGAATGGGACCGGCTGCAAGGCGCTGCGGTCGGCACCGGCTCGGACGCGGGCGCGGGCAAGCTCGTCACGGGGGTCACGGTCGCGCGCAAGGAGTTCGTTGCGGCCAACCCGCATGCGGTGGCTGAGTTCCTCGCCGCACAGCAGGCCTCCGTTGACACGGTGACGGCCAACCCGGCCGCAGCGTCAGAGCTCGTCGTGGCGGCAGGAATCATCGACAACGCCTCCGTCGCCGCAGCTGCTATACCGCGCTGCAACCTTGTCTGCATGACAGGCGCCGAGGCGCGCGAGGCCTTAGACGGCTACCTCGCCGTTCTGTTCGCGCACGACCCTGCCTCGGTCGGCGGCGCCCTGCCCCTAGGCGACTTCTACTATAGCGGGGAGTAGCTGCCCTGAAGCGGCTGCTCCAACGCCTCGCGATGGTGCTTGCCTGGCTGCTCGTATGGCAGCTGGCGAGCACCATCGTCGCTCAACCCTTGCTGCTCGCCGGGCCGCTCGACGTTGTGCTCGCCCTGGGAGATATGCTGCCGGCCCCGGGCTTCTGGTCGGTGGTCGGCCACAGCTTCGCGCGCATCGCCGTGGGGTTTCTTGCGGCGCTTTTCTGCGGCATCGTCTTTGGCATTGCCGCCTGGCGCCTGCCCGTGCTCGCGCTGTTCCTCAACCCCGCGCTGACCTTCGTCAAAAGCGTCCCCATCGTCTGCTTCATCGTATTGCTGCTCATCTGGCTCGGCTCTGGCGCCGTGAGCGCCGCCGCTGTGTTCCTCGTGGCCTTTCCCGCGTTGTACTTCGCGGTATTGGAGGGAATGGCGCAGCGGCGCGCCGGCCTGGGCGAGATGCTGCGGGTCTTCTCGCTGCCTGCCCCACGACGGCTGCTCGCCTTCTCGGTGCCCTCGCTCGTGCCCTTCGTGCGCAGCGCCAGCAAGGTGGCCGTCGGCATGAGCTGGAAGTCAGGAGTGGCCGCCGAGCTCATCGGCACCCCTTTAGGCAGCATAGGCGAGCGGGTCTACCAGACCAAGCTGCTGCTCTCCTCGTCAGAGCTGCTCGCGTGGACGCTTGTCATCGTGGCGGCAAGCCTGGTGTGCGAGAAGGCCTTTCTTGCGGTGCTCGACAAGGTGGGCGACTGGTCGTTCAGACTCGCCCTTCCGCGCCGCGTCCATGCCATCGTCCCATGTGCGACGCATGACGTCACGGCAGACGGCCTCGTCATGTGCTATGGCGTGAATACCGTGCTGGACGGCCTGGCCTTGCGCCTGGCCGCTGGCGGCCGCTACGCGCTCCATGACCCTTCAGGCACGGGCAAGACCACGCTGCTCTCACTGCTGGCCGGCTTGGCCATGCCGCAGGCAGGGGAGGTTCGCGGCGTTGGCCGCGCGAGCATGGTCTTCCAGGAGGCGCGCCTGTTCGAGGGCCGTTCGGCACTCGACAACCTCCAGCTGGTGGCAGGTGAGGGCCGCAGTCGCGAAGACTTGGCAGGCCTGCTCGCTCTTCTGCTGCCCCGCGATTCCCTCGACCGGCCGGTGAGCGAGCTCTCGGGTGGGCAGCGCCGGCGTGTCGAGATCTGCCGCGCGCTTGCGGCCACCTCGGGGCTCGTCTTGCTCGACGAGCCCTTTGC
Source organism: Coriobacteriales bacterium (assembly GCA_031279835.1). Classification (GTDB taxonomy): domain Bacteria; phylum Actinomycetota; class Coriobacteriia; order Coriobacteriales; family UBA8131; genus JAITHV01. Next base: position 12,048 of record JAITHV010000059.1, on the reverse strand, counting down.
CGGCCTTGACGACGCTGCCCGCGCGGCGGCCGTGGCCTTCGTGCTTGCGCACCTGGACGGGCGGACCCTCGTCATTGCCACGCACGACGCAGGCGACGCAGCGGCCCTCAATGCCGCGCCCCTCTCGCTAGCCCCTGCGTCAACTGCGCTTTGTGTGTGACACGGTTCTGTGACCTTTCAAGAGCAATGCCCAGCCCTCACGGGCCAACGACGTGCTCGACCACCGAGTCCACGTCCACATGCAGGCTGCCGGTGTACGACAGCCGCGATATCTTGCAGTGTGGACCGATTTTCACATCGTGCCCATTGACCAGGTTCGCGTGCACGCCTTGAAGCTCGACCGTCGTGCCCTCGATGATGTCCACTTTTGAGAAGTCCGGGTGCCCGATGACCTTGCGCAGCGTCACAAACAACCCGAGGAAGAAGGACTTGCGCAGCGACTTGATGGTGATGTGGTCTCCCACTACTTCATGGGCGTTGATAAACCCGTCGGCCATGATGACGTCTGCAGAGACCTCGCCTTGGACGCTCAGCACGCCGTCGCAGGTGATCTTGTCGGCCTCAACCTTGGTGCCATGGAGGTTGATCACGCCGTCGAGGTCGATGAGGCCCGCCTTGAGGTTGCCGTCGATGTTCACCACGCCGTCGCAGTCGATCACCGACGCCTTGAGGTCTCCCTTGCAGTTGAACACGCCGTCCACCTTGAGATCTCGTGCCTCTAAGGTGCCCTTTGCCGAGAACACGCCGTTGATGTCGAGGTCCTCGTAGACGCCCCCGTCAAAAGTCCCAACGCCGTCGTAGCTGCCGCGGCCAGCCCTCCCAACGCCGCTGAATGATCCCGTGCCCATGCTTACGCGCTCCTTTCTGGCCCGGAGGCCTGATGCGAGGCCACGTGCTTGGTCAAAGCGGCCCCCGTCTCGTCTAGAAACACCACTGCCTGATCGGTGCTCAGGCCGCGCTCGGCAGCGGCAAGCCATGCGGCGCCGAGCACCGCCCAGCCGTTTGCGGTCAGCCGCGCCTTATCGGCCGAGACCTTGAGGCGCCCGCAGACTTCCTCGGGAATCCTCGTGAACATCCCAAGCGCCTCAGGGGCGCACACAGACGTCAGCTGCCCGTCAAGATGCGCCGCGATCTCCTCAAGCGAGTGCGTGCCTTTCATGTTCTGGATGGTAGTCACGCGCTCGAGCATGGGCACACGCGGGAAGAAGGTCTCCTGCCCCGTGTAGGACGAGCGCTTGGTGAACCACTCCTCGGGGATGAGCCCCTCCCGCTTCCAGCGGTAGAGCTGGCCGTAGGAGATGCCGGTCACCTCCAGCAGCTCCTTTTTTGAGATCTCTTGCATGCGGCCTCCTAGAGCCTCAAGGCTGCCACCCTGCGTGGGGAGGCGCCTCCGTTTCTGATGCCATTATCAAAACAATGTTATGTTTCGGTTATCTGCACAACATAACATTGTTCCAAGTGAACTGTCAAGTGCTTTTTTTGGAGAAGCCCATGCCATGTCGCCCCACGCCCATGCTCTGTCATTTCACACTCGATGCGGAATGCGCTTGGACCGTGCTGCCTATGGTATCCTTGTTGTCTTTGGCGTTTTGGCATGGTGCGAGACGCGCGCCACGACCAGACACCGTAGCAGCTTGGCAAGGGGAGAAGCGCGGCAGGAGAGAGGAGCGACATGCATGCAGCTTGTCGACACGGCACATTGGAAACGTAACGCCTCACTGTTTGTGGGCGGCCAGCTTGTCTCACAGTTTGGGTCAATGCTGGTGCAGTATGCCATCATCTGGCATATCACCCTCACGACGCTCTCGGGAACGGCCATGGCGGTTTTTTCCTGCGCGGGCATGATACCCATGGCACTCATCTCGCCGTTTGCTGGCATCTGGGCTGACCGCTTCAACCGCAAGTACCTCATAAACATCTCTGACGCCTGTATCGCGCTGGTCACCCTGATGCTTGCGATCGCCTTCTTGCTGGGAATGCAGAACATGTGGTTCATGCTCGTGGTCGTCATTGTCCGCAGCCTCGGGCAGGGCATACAGATGCCTGCGTCGGGGGCCCTTGTCCCTCAGATTGTCCCCGAGGAGCACCTGATGCGCTTCGGCGCCTTGCAGGGCACCATACAGTCTCTCAACATCTTTGGGGCCCCCTTGGTGGCCGCGGCGCTTTATGCCGCGATGCCCATCGAGTACATCTTCTTCATCGACGTGGCCACGGCTGCGGTGGGCATCTCCATCGTGTTCTTCTTCGTCAAAGTCTCTGGGGTCCCGGGCGCAAAAGGGCGCACCGGCGGCATCAACAGCTACGTGACCGAGTTCATAGAGGGGATTCTCCTTATTTTCAGGACCAAGTGGCTTGGGGTCCTGCTCGTGTACAGCTCCGTGTTCAGTTTCTTTGCCGCCCCGGCTGCCATGCTCACGCCGCTGCAAGTGGGAATCAGCTTTCAGGGCGGCTCATGGCACCTCATGGGCATTGAGCTCGCCTTTGCGGGCGGCATGATCCTCGGCGGAATCGCCTTGTCTGCGACGGGGGGCTTTCGCAACAAGGTCTACACGATGATCATGGCCTGTATGCTGTTCGGGGCCACCACGCTGTTGCTCGGTGTCGTGCCGCTCTTCCTGCCGCTCTTCGACGCGCTTGTCTTGTTCTACGTGTACTTAGGCTTCATGCTCGCATGCGGGGTGGGCATGCCGTTTTTCAACACGCCGGTCATGACCATCATGCAGACGAAGATCGACCCACAGATCATGGGCCGGGTGTTCAGCGTGTCCATGACGGTCGGCGCGCTCACCATGCCGCTCGGGACTGCGCTTTTTGGCCCGCTCGCAGACTTTGTGGCCGTCGAGTGGATCCTCATCGCCTGCGGTCTTGTCATTGTGGCAAGCGGGCTGGTGCTGTTGCGCGTGCCCGAGCTCATCGAGGCCGGCGAGCCCGTGCAGGACGCCGCCGCCGGTGAGGCCGCAGACGCCGCAGACGCCGGCCTGCCGGTCGCTGACGCCCCGGCGCCGCCTGCTGGCATCATTCCCCCCTCGCCGGCCGAGTACCCAGGGTCTATCATCTCAGAGGACTGACAAGCGAAGCGACAAAGGAGGTGCGCTGTGTGGCGTTGTGAGAAGTGCGGACGAGAGTTTGAGCGAGAGAGCCAAGACCACTACTGCGAGGCGCTGGTGCCGCAGACGATCGACGAGTACCTCGCCTTGCAAGACGAGAGTCTGCGCCCGCTGCTCGAAGAGGTGCGCGCGGCCATCAGGGCCGCCGCTCCTGAGGCGAGCGAGAAGATCTCCTGGCGCATGCCGACCTTCTGGCAGCAGGAGAACCTCATCCATTTTGCGGCGTTTAAGAAGCACATCGGCCTGTATCCGGGCGACAAGGCGGTCAAGGCGTTTGCCGCGCGGCTTGACGAAGAGGGGTTTGCGCACTCCAAAGGCACCGTTCAGCTGCCCTATACCAAGCCGCTGCCCCTCAAGTTGGTGTCCGACATCACGGCGTACCGAGTCAAAGCCGTCTGCGACAAGCGCACGAGGCCGTAAGGCTCCGCACGCGCGGCCCCGCACGCAAGCGCCCCAGGCGCGTCAGGCGCCCCGCGCGAGCTTTCGCGCGGCCGCGGCCGTTGCCGCAGAGACGGCAGTGAAGCTGCCGGTGGTCCCGGTGCTCAGGCTTGCCGCGCCCGCCTGCACCTCCTTGCCGAGGAATCCCTCGACGGCCAGCACGTAATAGTAGTCCTTTGCGTAGCGATACATCTGCAGCGGGTAGGCGCCGAACTCCTGGCCGCCTGCCTGCTTGAGCTCTGCCCAGATGCTCCAGAGGTAGCCGCCGAGCGCCATGTAGAGGTACAGGCGCGCCCGCTCCGCCTCGTGCGGCGCACGGTCGAGGTAACGCGCGAGCAGGGCCTCTGCCTCAAGGCGGCCCATGAGCGCGAATATGGCGAACATGGCAACGTCGATGAGGGGGTCGCCCATGCCGCTGTACTCCCAGTCGATGAGCTTGCCGCTGCCGTCAGGGAATATCAGCACGTTGGCATGGATGAAGTCGCCGTGGCACAGCGCGCGCGGCGCCGCGAGGCGCTTCTTGAAGTCGAGCAGCGCGCTCATCCTGTGCGACACCACGTCGAAGTCCCCAAACCGTATGGCGCTTGCCTCGTCGGCCAAGGCGCGGTATTGCGAGATCATGGCTGCGATGTCAAAGTCGTGCCCTGTCTCGCAGCCGCTCCCATGTACCATGCGCACGAGGCGCAGGGCCTCGTCGAGCTCGCGCTCGTCATGCCAGTCAAGAATGTGCGTGTCAGGATAATAACGCGATATCTTGGTGCCGGACGCCGCATTGAGGCTCACGATCTCATCGGTTATCCCCAAGTGCGCGACCTGCCCGTAGGCCGCCTTTTCGCGGTAGCGGTCGATGAGACGCTCGGCGTCCCTGCCCGGAAGCCTGAACACGTAGCCGCGCCCCTTGACTTCAAACGCGAAGGAGTAGTTGGTCATGCCGTCCTTGAGGGGCTTGATGCCGGTTATCTCGTCTTCGTACACCCCAAACACCTCGGCGATCTCGCGCAGCGCAGGGTTGCCGGAGTCAAGCTGATAGCGCTCGTCAAATCCACGCAGCTCTTCGAGGCGCTCGAACTCGAAGAGGTTGTCGGAACGCTGCCGGTTGATGTAGACGCGCAGCGTTCCGAGGTTGTCTTTGAGGATGTGCTCCCAGAAGTGATCGTCTGTGCCAGGAAGGGAGTAGTGCTGCTCGGTGAGCTGGGCCAACAGCTGCGCAGACTCGGCGTCAAAAAACGACGGTCCCGCGATGACCCAGCTGTCGCGCCCGCCGATGCCGATGCGGCGGATGCGCTGCCGGTTGTCGGCGCTGACCACCCATTCAGACGTGTCGCCCTCCTCGTAGATGCAGGCTATCCAGCTGTTGGGCTCCCAGGTGTTGAAGATGTTGTCTTGCATCCAGTTGTCTGACACGAGTATGTAGGAGCGCTTGAGGTACTCGCGCACACAGTACAGGCTCACGTGGTTGTTCTTCATCTGGTACTCAGGGTTGAACACGAGCCGCACGCCGTACTTGTCGATAAGGTACTCGAACTTCTCCTTAAGATAACCAACAACTATGATAATGTCATATATACCACGCTCATGCAGCTGGAGGATCTGGCGTTCGATCATCGGGGTGCCCATGACCTCGGTCAAGCCCTTGGGGTTGTTGTAGCTCATGGGCACGAAGCGCGACCCAAAGCCGGCTGCGAGGATGATCGCGTTGTCTACCCGGAACTGCTCAAGGTACAAAAGCCCCGCCTTGGTCAGGGAGTACGCGCCCTGGGCATACGAGACGAGTCCTCGCTCCTGGGCGGTCTTTACCAGCTGGTTCATCTTGCCAAGAGAGACATCGAGCGCGACCGCAAGATGTCGTTGGGAGGTCACCTTGTTCTGGGCGATCTCCCTGCAAAGCAATGCGATGAGGTTCATGGTCCTTTCCTGAGGGTAGTGGATACGATTATTGTTCATTTAACATAAGGGTACTGCAAGGTTTGAACACCGTCAAGCCTTTGCGCCCTGCGGGAGTATACTGCTATACTGTGCAGAGAGAGGCGCGCGCCCGCTGCTTGGCAGGCCTGGCCCTCATGCCGAGGTCCCTTTGGACCTGATTGCTACGCTACAGTCATGTCGTGATAAAACCGATCCGCCTCATTGAGCCGCACTGTGGCGGTGGGGGATAAAGGAGATGTGCCGTGTACACGATATTTGTCGTTGAGGATGACCAGCCTGTTCGCGACGAGCTGCTGACGCTATTGTCGCACAACGGGTTTGAGGTCAAGACCTCTGACGACTATGCCAACATGGTCGAGGCAGTGCTGGCAGCCGCTCCCGACCTGTTGATCCTCGACCTCACGCTGCCCGAGGTTGACGGCCAAGTCATCTGTCGGGAGGTGCGCCGACAAAGCACGCTCCCTATTCTTATTGTCACTAGCCGCGACAACAGCCTCGATGAGCTGATCTGCATGAACCAGGGCGCCGACGGCTACATCACCAAGCCCTACAACCCGCCCATCCTGCTCGCGCACGTCACTTCCTTGCTGCGCCGCACGTACAGCGACACCGGCGGTCCCGTCCTCATGTGCGGGGGAGTGAGCCTTGAGGTTGCGCGCGGCCAGGTGAGCTATGGCGGCAAGACGGTGGACCTGACGAAGAACGAGCTGCGCATCCTCCATCTGCTCATGGTGCGCAAAGGCGAGATCGTCTCGCGCCAAGACATACAAAACGAGCTGTGGCAGTCTGACGAGTTCGTGGACGACAACACGCTGACCGTCAACATCAACCGCTTGCGGACCACGCTTTCTACCGTGGGCGTTCGCGAAGGGTTCGTGCAGACGCGTCGCGGACAAGGTTATCTTATTGAAGAATAAATGAAACAATGAGGCTGACCACATACCTCAAAGAGCGGAGCTTCTTCATTGTCATGAGCGTCTGCATCGTCGTGCTGTTCACTGCGGTGCTCGCCTTTAACGGGGTTCACCCCCTTGCCATCGGCGGCTCGGATCTGGCGGTTCTCATCGCAGTCGGGTTGACCATCGGCGTGGACTTCTTTCGCCGCCGCTACTTTTACGACCAGCTCGACATGCTGCTCGAAGAGCTTGACCGCAAGCATCTGATCTCTGAGATCATCGACCCGCCTGGGTTTCTTGAGGGCGACCTGACCTACGAGGCGTTGCAAGGCGTCTCGCGCAGCGCCAACGAGGAGGTTGCCCGCCACTGGCGCATGACGGAGGAGTACCGCGACTTCATCGAGACGTGGGTTCATGAGATAAAGACGCCGATTGCCGCTGCCAACCTCATTATCGAGAACAACTACAACGAAGTGCCCACGACCCTGCTTCCCGAGATCAGCCGCATCGAGTCCTACGTAGAGCAGGCGCTGTTCTACGCGCGCGGCATGAACGTCGAGCGCGACTACGTGATTCGCAGCGAGTCTTTAGAGACTCTCGTAAAAGGGTCTTTGCGCAAGCACTCCCGCACGCTTATCGAGAGCAAGGTCACCCCGCAGCTCGACGACCTCGAGTTTACCGTCTATGTCGACAACAAGTGGTTCGACTTCATCCTCGGGCAGCTGTTCTCAAACGCCGCAAAATACCGTCGCCGTGACGGCGAGCCTGCCTTCCTGCGGATAAGCGCCGAGCTGCTCGCGCCGGGATCTGCCGAGGAGCGGGTCGTCTTGCGCATCGCTGACAACGGCGTCGGCGTGCACCCGGCAGACGTGGAGCATGTGTTCGAGAAGGGCTTCACCGGCGAGAACAGCCGTGGCAGAGGCCGCTCAACCGGCATCGGGCTCTACATATGCAAGCGGCTCTGCGAAAAGACCGGCCTCGACATAGCACTCGAGAGCACCTTGGGAGAAGGAACTGTAGTCCAGGTCACGTTCCCGCGCAACAAGCTCCACTTCGTCGAGGCAAAAGACAACAGCCACGAGAGGCCTGCTAGGGCATAAAATCCTGGTAGCTCGCGAGGTCGTCGGGGAAGTAGATCGCGCTCACGCTGCCCACTCTGATGTTGCCGACAGTAAACGTGTTCGATACCGACAGCTGCTGTCCGTTTGCTGAGTAGCTGTAGCGATACTTCAGCACTACTTTGGTGAGGTTGCCTGCCTGGTCAAGTGTCGCTACCAGGGTGCCGTCTTCATGGGTTAACTGCGACAAAAAGTCCGCATAGCCTGAGTCAATCGTAGCTGCGCTTACATCCGTGAAGCCGAAGTTGCTGCCCTTGACGACAAACATGAGCTCGACGCCACCGCTTGCGTTGTCTGTGGCGCTGTGTTCGATTACGTCCGCCTCACTCAAAGTCGGAAGGTTCGCGCCGAACCTCTCCTCAGCTTCTTCGGGCAGAAGAGCGGCCTTGCTCTTCTTGCCGTTGTCGTCAAGGTACATGTAGCCGTCTCGGTAATAAAGCAGAGAGGTCTCCGCCACCCCGTTGTTTTGGACCGTGCTGCCCTGCGAGGCCTCGATGCCACCTTGCGTTCGGACGAGCTGCTGCGTGCCGTCTTGCGTCATGGTGCTCGTCTCTTGGCCATCCTCGCGCGTCGACACAAGCGACATGTCGAAGCTGTACGACGAGCCGTTGACGACTGCCGCCCGCGCAGCGGCATAGCGCTCGTAGTCAGACATGTCGGCGGCGGCGGCGGGACCGGGCGTCGCGCCCCCTTCGTCGGGAGCCTCACCGGACCCTGGTCCTGGGAGGTCGCTGTTCTGGCCGTCAGGGCCTGGCCCGACGCTTGGTCCTGCGGGTGAGCCCACGCAGGCCGAGAGCAGGAGCACTGTCGTCAGGGCAAGCGCCAGCGCTGCCAAGGCGCGCGTCGCCCTTTTGCGGGGGGTCTCGGTGTCTCTCATACAGTCCTCCTCGTGTCAATGCCTGCCTTGGCACAAAACAATTAGCTGCTAGTATAGGGGATTACGATACAGAACAGCGCGACAACCTCCTGGCCGTGTGCGGCTAGCGGCGGGCGACAGGCGGGCGACAGGCGGGCAAACGGGATTACAAAGTGAATATAGACAAATATTAGCTAAACAGGCAATTATATCACTTACGCAAGTGTAAGTTTTAGGTAAGCCAGTTCTATGGCAGCCCCGTTGCCCCTTTGACATACTGCTAGCAACGGATGCGACGTGCACACCCTGCTTCTCCCTCTACCCCCTTAGGCGAGTGTGCTGCGCATCCGCCCTATTTCTGAATGTGGTATTCTTTTCTTCAACTTACCCCAGCCTCACATTCTGTGCGCATTGATTGGAGCTGCATGGCGCTGGTACTACAGTGTCGTAATGTTGAGAAATACTATGGGAGCAAGCGCTCTAATGTGACAAAAGCTCTCAGTGATGTGAGTTTCTCTATCGAGGATGGAGGGCTTGTTGGTATCATCGGCTCGTCAGGCAGCGGCAAATCGACCTTGCTAAACTGCATATCAACGGCAGACAAGGTAACATCGGGGAGCATCGAGATTGACGGGCACGACATCACCAAGCTCAAGTCCCGACAACTTGCGCGGTTCAGGCGCAACGAGCTCGGCCTGGTGTTTCAGGACCCGAACCTCATCGACACGCTGACTGTCTTCGAGAACATCGCACTGGCGCTGACCATAGCGCGCGTGCCAGCAGGCGAGACCCTCCTGCGCTCACGGCGCGCTGCCGAGATGCTCAAGGTGTCTGACGTGCTGGGCAAGTTCCCGGCACAGCTTTCGGGAGGGCAGCGACAAAGGGTCGCCCTCGCAAGAGCAATAGTGAATAACCCAGCGATAGTGCTGGCAGACGAGCCAACAGGATCGCTCGAGACGAAGAGCGCCCGCGTGCTGCTGGAGCATCTCGGCCATATCAACAGCGACCATGGCACGACTGTGCTCATGGCGACCCATGACCCCCATGTGGCCTCGTTCTGCTCGCGCGTCTTGTTCCTTGCCGACGGCGCGCTGGTAGACGAGCTTGCGCGCGGCATGATGGACCGCAAAGGGTTTTTCTCGCGGATCCTGGAAGTAGTCAGGTTCTTAGGCGGGGATACGGCGGATGTACTTTAAGATCGCCATACGCTCAGTTCGGCTGAGCTTGCGCGACTCTGCGTTGTTTTTCGTGTCGCTCTCGCTCGGGGTATGCATGTTCTACGCATTCAACTCCGTTGTCGAGCAAAACCTGGTGCTCGGCTTCAACGAGGTGCAGGCAGACATAGTAGACCTTCTCTCGTACCTTATCGGGGGCGTGTCGATACTGCTCGCGATAGCCTTCGGCCTGCTCGCGTCCTTTGCGGTCCGGTACCTGGTGAGCCGCCGGAGGAAGGAGTTCTCCAGCCTCCTCATGCTCGGCATGGGGCGCGGCCAGATAGCGGCCATCTTTCTACTTGAGACCCTGTTCATCGGCCTGCTCTCGCTGCTGCTGGGGCTGTTGCTCGGCCAGCTGATGGCACAGATCTTGCTGTTCGTCTCCGCAATGCTCTTCGACGTCGAGTTCACCGGCCTCATCTTCTTCTTCTCGCCGCTTGCGACCATGCGCGCCGTCAACTGCTTTGCCGTGGTGTTCGTCGTCGCGCTTGCCTTCGGCATTGTGCTGGTTCAGCGCCAGCGGCCAGAAAACCTGCTGGGCGAGGCATGTCAAAAGGGCATCGCGTCAAAGAGCCTGACGGTCACCATCATATTGCTTTGCCTCAGCGTCGCCTGCATGGGCACGGCTTATATCTTGCTTGTGGACCCGGAGACTTCAGCCTCAGCGCCGTTTGTCGCGTCAGCGCTCACGCTGGTCTGCCTCGGCACAGGCATGTTCTTCTACTCGGCTGTCGGGTGCCTGTTGCGCACGGTGCAAGAAAGCCCCGACCTCTACCTCTCTGGCCTGAAGCTGTTCGTGCTGCGCCAGCTCAACCGTTTGATCAACGCGACGTATGTCTCAATGAGCCTGGTGTGCCTTGCATTGTGTTTGGCTGTGGTAGCTCTCAGCACGGGATTCGGAACAGCTGGTGCGTTTAGCGGGAGTCTTGAGGCGCGCACGAGGTTCGACGCGACCTACACGACGCGCTATGACCGCAGCGGCGACCCAAACGTTGCTGCGCGGTCCGGCGCTTTTGACGACCTCATGTACGATGCCGAGGGTGCCCCGGGCGCACAGGGTGAGGTGTCGGGAGAGGGCCGGCCAGACGCGGCGCCCGACGCTCCTGACGGTCTGGCCAGTGACCCGGCACAGACGCAAGGCGACGCTGAGGGCAGCCAGGTGGACGCGGCCGTCGCCGCGGCGAGCTATCGCGTCGTGAGGCTTGCGTACTCTGAGAGCTTCGACATGGAGGCCGGGCTTGTCCGTAGCGTGCCTGCCTGGTTGGCGCTGGTAAAGGCCACGGCCCAGTACGACCTGTACGACACCGGCATCGAGATGGGCGACCTGTACCTCTGGTCGGCCAACAACTTCCTGGGGCCGACCTTGGCCCCTGAAGACGCACGGGCCCCGCTGTCGGCAGTGCGGCTCACGCAGTTCAACGAGGTACGCGTGCTGCTTGGCCTCGCACCTGTGGAATTAGGGCAAAGCGGCTACCTCATCTGGCATTTCCAGTCTGCCTCAGGCGAGGTCTTCGACAGCTACCTGCGGGCCGGCGGGGTCGTCGAGGTGTTTGGGCAGCGCCTGCGTCCTGCGAGCAGCGAGGCCGACACCACGCCCTCGCGCGTCTCGATGGACAGGGCAGGCCATGGAGTGCTCGTGGTCCCTGACGACGTGCTGCCGGCCGGGCTTTTGCCGTCCGCCTCGTACCTCGACATCATGTACAACGGCGAACGCCACAAGATGGACCCGCTGTTTCGTGCGGCCATGGCCTCGGCCTATGGCGGTGACGGGTGGCAAAATGCAAACGGCTGGCCGTTTGAGAGCGGGCTGACTTCTGACTATGTGTTCGAGAGCAGTATCGGGCCGACTGTCATAGCCTCATACCTCGCATGCTATGTGGGAATCGTCATGCTCGTCTGCTGTGCCTTCGTGCTCTCGCTGCAACAGCTCTCTGACGCTGTGTCGAGCACAAACCGCTATGCGCTCCTGCGTCGCCTCGGGACTGAGCAGCGCATGCTCGACCGAGCCCTGTTGGCGCAGATCGGCATCTATTTTGCGCTGCCCTTTGCCCTCTCTGTTGCCCATGCGGCAGTTGTCGTCAACATCATAAAGGGGCTTCCGTTTGTCTATGGCGAGCTGGACTTCACGTTCCCGCTCTTGGTGACGGCCGGGATCGTCGCCCTTGTCTACATCGGCTACATTCTCATGACCTATGCCAACGCGCGCAAGCTGTTGCGACAGCCAAGCGGCCTACTCTAGGGGATGGCAGTGAGGTGTCGAAGGTGCGGCGTGCTTTTGCCGCGAGAAAAGGCGCGCTGCCCCCGCTGCGGCCTGCTTATGGTGCCGCCCGTGTCGGCGGACCGCCCAACGCCTGCTCCTCTCAGCGAGGCCCCGCAGGCGCCTGGCGGCCAGGCGGCACGGGCGCAGGCGGCACGGAGGCAGGCGGGGCTGGCGCAGGCTGCCACGCTGGCGCAGGCTGCCACGCCCGTCCGACGGGCCGGGCAGTCGCGCTA
>JAITHV010000062.1 GCA_031279835.1 Coriobacteriales bacterium | reverse complement strand
CCGGCCGCCTTGTCGTAGTCGCCGTTTCGCCTGAAGTGGTTGCCGCGGTTGAAAAGCTCCACCCGCCGCTGGTCGTCGAGCTTCGGCAGCGTCATTGTCGAGCCGCAATAGGGGCATGTTCCCACCCGGCCGTCCTGGCCAAGCTCCAGCTCGCCGCCACACATCTTGCATTTGAAGACAACAGCCATAGGTTCCTCCCAAAACAAGCTTGTGTTCAAGGGGAAGCCCGGCTTACGGACCTGATGTCCGACGACAATCCTCAGCCATGAAGAAGGGCATCCACCCTATGTCGCCAAACAAACAAGTGAATCAAAGCACACCTGAATAGGCAGATGCCCTTCAGCATACGTGCTTTGAGAAAGTTTGTAGTTCGCTTGCTTGTTTGGCATTGCCAAGTATAGCGCAAGATTCCGTCCGAGCGGCGAACTTCAAAGATAACCTGCAAACAGGACAGCGCGGGATATACTGTCTTGTCGCGTAGGCGCAATAAGGACAGTAACGACCGCGCTGCCTAGCCTGCTTTTGGGACATGATCGCTGGACATTCTTCCCTATCTTTCATGCAACGAAACAAGCGGAGGTATTCAGTAATCGCAGGTCAGAGCCATAACGCGCGCTGACCTGCCTAAGTCTCCCCATGACACAAAGCATGCTTCATCCCGTAGCATCCACAAGAGCAGCTGCCCGTCAGGTACTTCTACCGCTCGATTAACGAGCCGGTATGCCCCGGAAGGTCGATCAGCTTGACGGTGTAGCTCAGGTCAAGGCCTGCCAGCTTATGGTTGAAGTCGAGATGCACGTCTGTATGAGGCGGAAGCCCGCGACGTCAGAGCAGGGCTGTCATACGCCTTAGCTCTGACACTTCAGGGCTCTGATGTGGGGTCTCTGCCTTTGGTCCCGAGCAGCTCGTGTTTAGATTGCGGATCAAGTCCGCGACGACAGGGTCGTCGCCCTGCGTTGCTCGCGGCAAGATCGCGGGCCAAGCCCGCGACGACAAGGTCGTTGCCCTGCGGCACTAGCCGTGACTGAAGGTGTTCGCGGCTGACGCCGCGGCCAAGGCGCCAGCGCGCAAGCGCTTCTGATAAAGCTGCTTGCTGATGTCGCGGCCACCAGGGATCCCGATGGCGTCGGCGCGGCAATGCTGGCAGTGCCGAAAGACGGTTATGTGCCGCTCGGCCTCGGCGCGCGCGCGGTCTGTCTGGGCGCAGCTCGGCGCGGGAAAATGTGCCATCTGGGCATGAGGAATCAAGGGAATGAGGTTGTAGAGCCCGGCACCCGCCTCAGCCACGGCACGAGCGATCTCACCGACATGCTCGCTGTTAACGCCCGGGACCAGCACCGTGTTCACCTTGACGGTGATGCCGCAGCGCACTGCAGCGGCAATGCCCGCGAGCTGCTTGTGTATCAGCAGAGACGCGCCCTTTTCGCCTGTAAGCCGCTGCCCTTGGTAGAACACCTGGTCGTTGATGAGCGCCAGGCGCCCGGGGTCCACCGCGTTCACCGTGACGGTCAGCGTGTCTACGCCTACCTCCACAACGCGGTCGATCTTGTCAGGAAGGAGCAGTCCGTTCGTGCTCATGCAGCGCAGGAGCTGCGGGAAGCGCTCCTTCACCAAGGCGAAGGTGTCGAGGGCAGCAGGCGTTGCGAGCGTGTCTCCCGGACCGGCGATACCCACCACCGACAGTTCCGGCCACAGCTCCAAGGCCTCTGCCACGAGTTCCACTGCCTCACGGGGAGTGAGCAGGCCTGCGCACACGCCGGGGCGCTGCTCGGTGCCGTTGAGGGAGCGCTCGCAGAAGCGGCAGGCGATGTTGCACGCCGGTGAGACGGGCAGATGGATGCGCCCTTTGTTGTTCGGCTTGCCGGACGCAAAGCAGGGGTGCTGGTCTGCGAGGCGGTCAAATCGGGCCTTTGTAGCTCGAGTGTGCTCGATTATCATAGTCTAATCCTCCTTCAGCCTTCATGCTGGTCCAGGAGCCGCCCGTCGACGATCTCGTTGAGAATGTCAGTCACGAGACCGCGCCCCTCAAAGACGCGCAGTCCGCTGGCAAGCAGCTGCGCTGCGGCACCGGGGCCGATCTGGGCGGTGACCAACGCCTCACAGTCGGCAAGCAGCTCCAGCACCGGTTTGAAGCGCTCATAAGAGTGCGGTGCCTCCTGGGGAAGCTCGCCCTGGCACAAGGGAACGCTTGTGCGTGTCTCCCGGTAGCGGTAGCCATGCTCGTCTATCTCGACAATATGAAAGTGTCGCGCATGCCCAAAGTGCTCTTGCACCACCTTGCCGTCCCGTGTGGTCACAGCCAGCAGCCGCACGTCCCGTGCGTCCTCGGCGGCCGCAGCCTTCTCGTCAGTCATCAGCTGTCTCCTCACTCAAGCATAACTTGCCAACACGGTCGCATAGATGTCCTCTATGACGCGCAACCCGCCGCTGAGGCCCACGTAGTTGGTGGTCATCACGAGGCGGTAGGGGCAGGGCGCTGCGGCAAGCAGGAAGTCGCAGCCCTTCTCGCGGGCTAGCTCCTTGTCCCAGCCGCTGCCGACAATCAACCCGCGCCCCCTGTGCTTGACGTTTCGCAGGACATCCTGAGCGGCACCGGCGTCGGGGTCGAAGCGCACGGGGATCTCGCGCTTCTCGCTGGTCGCGGCCAGAAGGGAGCGCACGTGCTCCTGGTGCTGCTCGGGAGTGTTGTCTACGATGAACTGCTCTTTGGGCACGATGCCCACCTCGTGCAGCAAGAACCGCGCAAGCCCCAACACGTAGCCGGCGTCGTGCAGGACGTGCACATGGTTTGGCAGGCCATAGCGAAACTCGAGCAAAAACGTGGCAAGGTTGTCTATCTCTTCATAGAAGGCATGTTCCTCGCGTTCAATGAAGGCCTTCGCGCGCACTGCGTCGAGGCCGACGGCCTGCTCGCCGTCAAGCGAGTCGGCAAACGCCAGCACTCCTTCTAAAAAGCGCCTGGTCTCATTGGCGCCTATGGGCAGGTAGGGGAACTGGTACCACGGCTGGCCGTACTTCTCCTCAAGCCGCTCGACGACAGGCAGCCCATACCAGGGCGAGATGAGTATGTTGAAGTTGGCCGCAGGAATGCTCTGCCATTCGGTCACGCCGTCGCTTTGCGGGCCGAAGAGGATGTTGACCTCGAGGCCGAGTGCCTCTAACAGGCGCTTGTACTCGCGTAGGTTGCCCTTCCAAAACGGGTCTTGGTACGGCAGCGACGCGAAGACGTTCACGAGCTTTCGGTCGGAGCGCGGCAGATAGTCAAGCACGAAGCCGTCCACATACTGGTCGATGATGGCGTTGACCACGTTGGAGTGCGCGACGTAGTTGTTGTGCTTGAAGCCGGCGGTCTCGACGTGGACGAGCGGCCGACCACGCTCGGTGAACTCCCCTACCACGCTGGCAACGTCGTCGCCCACTATGTCGGCCGTGCAGCCCGTGAGCACGACTTGCAGGTCGCTTTTGATCACCTTGTAGCTGTTGTCTATGATTGAGTGCAGGCGCTCGACGCCGCCGAAGACCACCTCGGCCTCTGAAAAGTTCGTGCAGGGCGTCGTGTACCCCCCGGCATAGCCGGTGGCGCGCTCGTAAAAGCCGAGCACCATGCTGCCGCATCCTGGCCCAGAGTGCAGAATGGGCAGGGCGCGCGGGATCGCCACCACGGACTGCAGGGCGCCGATGGCGCAGGTGTAGCGTTCCTGTTCGATAAGCCCTGATTCGCTCATGCTCACTCCACCTCCAAAAAGCGGTACGGCTCCTGGCTCAGCCACCACTGCGTATACGGGTTTATTGCATGCTTGGCGAGGTTGGTGACAAACTCGTCGTTCTCAAGCACCTCCAATATGGACTCTCCGTACTTGACCACGCCCTCAAAGCCCATGCCCCACTGCTCGTCGCCTATCAGCAGGGAAGGTATCCCGAGCTTGGCGCCCCAGAGAGTCATGCCGCCGTGGCGGGCAAGGAGCAGGTCGGGGCTCACGCGGTTAAGCACGTTGACTAGCTCGAACTCCTGCTTGTTGCATATGCTGATGTTGGGCACGTCGCCATAGTCGCCCACACGAGCCGCCAGCTGGTCGGCCTCGGGCGCGTCGAAGTCGTTCAAGGGGTCATGGTGGAACAGCGCCGCGCCGACGGCCTGAATGCCAAGCTCGCCCAAAAGGGCCAGCAGCGCGTGGCCGTGACCGGCCCCGGCGGTGACGTAGGCGGTGGTGCCTTGAAGCTGACTGCGCAGCTCGGCAATGCGCGGGAGAGACGCCGCGCGCTCCTCCTCGATAATCTGCTCGGCTACCTCGGGCTTCTCCAAAAGCGCGCCGAGGGCCCGAAGCCAGCGCTCGGTCGCCGGCACGCCATAGGGCGGTGCCGCGCGCAGCGTCGGCACGCCGAACTCGCTTTCGAGCGCGCCGCCAAGGTAGGAGCCGAGCGTCAGGCAGACTTGCACGCTCGCCAAGGCCTCGCTCGAGTAACGCAGGCTCTCGAGGGTGGCGTACGGCGTGAGGTAGTTGGCGCGCACGCCGAAGCGCTCGAACCACGGGTTGAAGATGTCTGACCCCCAGAAGTTCACGACGTTGACGAGGGGGCGGGTCACGCGCTTGCTCGTCCCGGTCGCGGGGTCGTGCTCGAAACGCGACGGGTTGATGAGCTTGCGTGCAATAGCATGATAGCTTGCATCAAAGCCCGAGGTCCAGACCTTCGAGCGAAAACCCTCGCAAAATATCGCCACGACGGGCACGCCGAGCTCCTCGGCGGCCTCGTCGGCTATGCCTTCGACGTCGTCGCCTATGATGCCGGAGGCACAGGTGGTGATAATGAAGATCACAGCGGGATGGTCGCGCTCGAAGACCTCTCGGATGGTGGCCGCGAGCTTCTCGTTGCCGCCGAAGACCGTCTCGTCCTCGGTGAGGTTCGTGGAGTAGACGTGGCGCGGCGTCGGCTTCTCTATACCGCGCAGGGGCGCGTTGACCCGATAGGTAAAGGCAAACTCGTGCAGGCAGGCCGAGCAGCCCACGGGTCCATGGCTGATGACCACGCCATCTTGCACGAGCACCACCTTGCAAGCGGCGTTGCTTGTAGAGCAACCGAGGCACTGGGTAAAGCTGCGCCGCCGCTCTCCCAGCCCGCCGGAGCACGACTGCTGCACCAGCTCGCTTGCATTGCCTGCGAACCCAGTGATGGTGTTGAGCCGAATCTCGCGCACCGCGACGGCCGGCACGCTCAGGTTGATGTTCGACACTCAGATCGCCTCCTTCTCTCCCCGCACTTCGCCAATCTCGATGGCAACAAGCTGGTCCGCCCAGCTGGCAGCCCAGTTCTTGAGCTGCTCGGGGCCGAGAGGAGCGGGCGTCTTTGAGTCCGTGTGCTCGTCGATGCGCCGTGCCAGCTCGCGGTAGACTGCGGCCTGCTCACTTTCTGGCGCGCCCTCGATGGTCGTTTTGCCGCTCAGCTCGCTTTGCGTAACGGTGATGGAGCGCGGGACGTACTGCATGACCTGGGTCTTGGTGCGGCACACGAAGTCGTCGATGATCTCGCGCTGGAAGGGGTGGCTGATGGAGTTCGCGATGACGCCGCCAAGAAGCGCCCCTCCGGCATTGGAGTACTTTTGGATGCCCTTGAAAAGGTTGTTCGCGGCATAGATGGCCATGAAGTCCGCGCTCGAGACCGTGAACACATGTTGGGCGATGCCCTCGCGTATGGGAACCGCGAAGCCGCCGCAGACCACGTCGCCCAAGACGTCGTAGATGACGTAGTCAAGGTCCAGCTCCTCGAAGATACGCTGCTGCTTGAGCAGCTGCACGGCGGTGATAATGCCGCGCCCCGCGCAGCCGACGCCTGGTGCCGGGCCACCTGCCTCCACGCAGTATATGCTGTTGTAGCCGGTGAATATCGCCTCGTGGGCGTCTACCTGCTTCTTCTCGCGCAAGAGGTCGAGAACGGTGGGGATATAGGTTCCGTCACGCAGCGTGTTCGTGGAGTCGGCCTTGGGGTCGCAGCCGAACTGCATCACCCTGTAGCCCATGTCGGCCAGCGCTGCGGAGAGGTTGGACGTGGTAGTCGACTTGCCGATGCCGCCTTTGCCGTAGATCGCTATCTGCTTGAGCTGTTTTGACACGTTGGGATCCCTTCTCGAAAAAAAACGACCAGGATCTGCTTTCCTGGCCGCCCGCCTGCACCCTTTGTTGGTGCGTGACACACAATCTCCTGCTGGTTCAGGGAGGCCCGCCTTCGCGGGAGCGGCGACTATGTGCGCGGGGCATCATCCCGTGGTTGCGACAACGCATGCGGGCGTGCCCGAGCTTCATGGCAGATATATATAGGGCAGTGACGTGCATGGGGCCTCTCTTGCTTCTCGATGTCTTGCTTGATTGTACTATAATCTTATATGTTTGCAAGTATTATTCGCGCGATTTATTGCGCTTTTGTCGCTTTTTGCGCAAGAAGGCCTCGAGGCGGTTGAGCGCCTCGTAGATCGTCTCGGGCGCCTTCGCAAAATGCAGTCGCGCCCAATTGTTGGTGCCTTCAAGAAAAAAGGCCGAGCCTGCCACCGCCGCAACTCCTCCCTCGCACGTCAGCTCCTCGCAAAACTCCCGATCGTCAGAGAACCCGAAGCTACCAATGTCGATCAGCACATAGTAGGCGCCTTGGGGACTCGTGTGCTGAACCCCGATGCGGTCGAGGCCTTCCAGCATCAGGTCACGGCGCAGGGTGTAGAACTCCCGCAGCTCGCGGTACCATGCGTCGCCCATCAACAGGCCGGTAGTCGCTGCCTCCATGAGCGGCGATGCCGGGCAGACTACTAAAAAGTCGTGGATGCTCTTCACTGCGTCTGCAAGCGGTTTGGGCGCGATGACCCAGCCAAGCCTCCAGCCCGTCATGTGATAGGTCTTCGAGAGCGAGCTGATCGAGAATGTGCGCTCGAACATCCCCGGCAGCGAGGCGAAGTACACGTGCTCGTGCGGCCGATAGACAATATGTTCGTATACCTCGTCGGTGATGACAAACACGTCATGGCGCTCGCAGTATGCGGCAATAAGCTCCAACTCGGCGCGGGTGAACACCTTGCCACTCGGGTTTGCGGGGTTACAGAGGATCAGTGCCTTGGCACCCTGAGCGAAGGCCGCCGCGAGGTCTGCTTCGTTGAGGGCGAAGTCGGGCGGCGCAAGCGGCACATACGCCATAGTGGCACCAAGCAGCCGGGGGTCACAGCGGTGTGCCTCGTAGAAGGGCGTGAAGGTGACTACCTTGTCCCCTTGCTCAAGGATCGCCAAGACAGCCGCCATCATGGCCTCGGTACTGCCGTCTGTGGCGACCACGTGCTGGTCAGGGTCTAGGGCAAGACCCATGAGCTTCGACTGGTTCTGTGCTATCGCAACGCGAAAGTTCGGTGCGCCCCAGGTGACAGCATACTGGTGTGGGCCGTCCATGGCCACTTCTGCCAAGCGCCTGCGCACA
Organism: Coriobacteriales bacterium; assembly: GCA_031279835.1. Taxonomy (GTDB): domain Bacteria; phylum Actinomycetota; class Coriobacteriia; order Coriobacteriales; family UBA8131; genus JAITHV01. The sequence goes on along the minus strand of JAITHV010000062.1, from coordinate 3,481 downwards.
GCCAGAGGAGGATTCTCGTCCGGATACCCCTGCGCCAGGTTGATGGCGGCGTGCTCCATGGCCAGGCGCGTCATGCGCCTGATCCCTGAGTCGGCAAACCCCTCGGTCCGTGCGGCGAGTCTCTGCACCGGTGTATCCTCTCCCTCTCCTTATTGTCTCTAGTTCGATTCTATATGCACTTTTCTTATATGTTTACTGTGTTTTGTATGCTATTCTACCGGGCAGCAGGTTTGCTGTCAATCCGTCCGTCCGCTGCCGTATAGCCACAAGGAGTGCCCAGCTGTGAAAAAGCCCGCCGTCAAGGTTTCTTACAACGACCTGCGCGCGCTCGTCGAAGACCTCTTGAGCGCGTGGGGACTTGACACTTCCCAATCCGCGGAGACGGCGCAAAGCATCCTCTACGCCGACCTGAGCGGAATCTCCTCGCATGGCATCCAACGACTGCCGTTTTACCGCCGGTGCATAGCCGAGGGGTTTGTGGACATCGCGAGCAGGCCAGAAGTGGTGAGGCAAACACCGTCTACCGCCCTACTTGACGCTCGCAGAGGCCTGGGGCAACTCGCGGCAGCCGAGGGCATGCGCTTGGCCATCGCGCTTGCGGCGGCAAGCGGAATCGGGGCGGTGTGCGTACGCGACTCCAACCATTTTGGCACGGCCGGCTATTACGCCGCACAGGCAAGCGCACAAGGCCTTTTGGGGCTGTGCTGCACGAACTCCTACCCTATTATGCCTGCGACGTTTGGCAGCCTGCCCCTGATCGGCTCGAACCCTGTTGCCTTTGCGTTTCCGAGCAGCCCGCATGACTTCTTGTATGACGCCTCAAGCACGGTGGTGAGCCTGGGGCGTGTCGAGCTGTACGAGAAGCTCGGCCAGCGCCTCCCTGAGCCCTGGGGCATGGACGCACAGGGGCTGCCGACGCACGACCCGTCTGAGATCGTCGGCATGTCGCCTGAGGGCGGCAGGGGCGTCTACCCGCTTGGCGGTCCTTTCGAGAGCACGGGCGGGCACAAGGGGTACGGCCAGGGACTCATGGTGGAGATCTTGACGGCGGTCTTGTCGGGAGGCCTGACGGCGGCTGGCATCGCTGATGCGGGCGGAGTGGGCGCTTGTCACTTCTTTGCCGCGATTGATCTTGGCTGTTTTGGCGACCCGGTGCAGATGCGTGCGGAGCTAGAAGGCTATTGCGCCCGGCTGCGGTCCTCCAACGTGCACAACCCCGGGCAGCGCGTCTATATTCCGGGCGAGAAGGAAGCTGAGTCACGACAGCGTCGGCTTGTCGAGGGGCTGGAGTTTGCAGCGCCCATCTGGGAGGAGTTTGCAGGGCTGCTATCTGATGCCCGGGTAGCACACTAGCGTTGTGTTGTTGCGCTCTTGGCTGTGCCATCGCGGGCCTGGCCTGCGGACTTGCCGCGAGCCAAAGCAGGCGCACGGCAAGAGATCGCGGCTCAAGGCCGGGACGACAAACCAGGGAGCGGCCGCAGCAAGAGATCCCGGCTCAAGGCCGGGATGACAAACCAGGGAGCGACCACGGCAAGAGATCCCGGCTCAAGGCCGGGATGACAAACCAGGGAGCGGCCGCAGCGAGAGATCCCGGCTCAAGGCCGGGATGACAAAACGCGAGAGATCCCGGCTCAAGGCCGGGATGACAAAACGCGAGAGATCCCGGCTCAAGGCCGGGATGACAATCCAGGGAGCGGCCGCAGGCAAGACCCCGCGTCGGGGCGCGGGGCGACAAAACGATGGCACCCGACGGCTTGCGCAGGGCGACACACGCTAGGGCGCGGCGACAAGCTCGCGCCCCAGGGCGTCCACCGTGCGGATCGCCTCGGCGATATAAGTCTCGCTCAAGGCAGAAGCGGTGGAAGAATACACCTCGGCGAACTTTTTCATGAGCCGCGCCAACTGTGCGGCGCTCGCGTCCGCGTCGTCGCCTGGCGCACCGTCCAGGCCGAGGTCAGCAAGCGTCACAGGCTGCCCGATCAACGCGAAGTCGCGCAGGCGGCCAGACACGTGCGTGTCTGACTTGCCCTCAACCACCCACTGCACCGCCAGTCCATAGCATACGGCCTCGCCGTGCAGGCGGCGTCGCTCTTCTGCAACAGCCAACTTGGTGTACTGGTTGTAGAACAGATGCCCAAAGCCGTTATAGGGCACGTTGCCCTTGACCGCTCCCACGAGCCCGGGCAACATGATGTTCGCGTCGAGCACGTCACGCAGCAGCTCGTCACTCACGGGACCGCCTGTGCGCCGTGCGCTCAAATATCTGTTTTCGAGCACCTCCTTTATCAACTCGCAGACCTTTACCTGTAAGTCGAAGAGTAGGTTGTCGCTGTTCCCGTTGAGAGAAGACTGCACCTCGTAGTATTTCGCGATGCTGTCTGCGACGCCAGAGTGGAGGTAGCGCAACGGCGCGGCAAGGAGCACGTCGGGGTCGGCAATCACGAGCTGCGGCGCCTCTGGGTTGCTCGTGTAGTGGTCCTGGCCGCCGTCCTCGCAATAGAACACCGTGAGGTCGCTGAAAGCGGCGCAGGTGGCAGCGACGGTCGGCACGGCCACAAACGGCAGGCCTGCAAGGGCTGCCGCGCCTTTGGCCAAGTCGAGGATGCGCCCGCCGCCCACGCCGATGACGGTCCCTGCTCCCCCGTCGCGCGCCCTGTGGGCATAGCCACAGGCCGCCTTGACGGTCGGATACCCCCGGTACACGTCTCGTATCGCCTTCACGCCCGCATCAGCCAGAGAGCTCCCGACGCGACCACCTGCGGCGGCCCACGCGCGCTCGCCCGTGACAACGAGCGCCGAGTCGGTCGCTTCTCTCAGCAGCGGCCCGATCAAACCGAGCGACCCTGCCTGGTTTAGATAGTGTGTTGGCGTCTTTATTATGCTCATCGCATGCTCCTTGTTGTGCGCTGCCATATCAGCGCTCCCACCTGATGACCAGCCGACGTGCCAACTTTATGGCGATGTTGAGCAATGTAACGCTCAGACCCATGACCACGATCCCCGCAACCACCTTGGTGTACTCGGCAAAGCTCGCATGAAAGCGCGGGTACCAGCCCACACCCGACAGCCCGCCGAACATCTCCGCGACGATCAGCACGGTGAATGCCGCCGTGAGCGACAGGCTCACCACGTTGAACAGCTGCGGCAGGCAGTAGGGCACCAGCACGTGTGCGAAGAACTGCCTGCGCCCGACGTTGAGCGTGCGCGCCTGCGTGGCAACCTGCTCTTCCATCCCGGCCACCGTGTACGTCATGCTGAGAAACACGATCCAGAAGATGCTCATGAACACTATGAGCACCGACGCATGCCAAAAGCTCGGCATCATGACTATGGCATAGGGAGAATAGACGAGCGGCGGAATAGGGGTGATGACGCGGACGAACGTCAGCAGCACCGGGCGCACGCGCGTCGAAAGCCCCAGCGCCATGCCAAGGGGGACCGCAAGTGCCAACGAGAGCCCATAGGCCGTGCCGAGTATGAG
>JAITHV010000132.1 GCA_031279835.1 Coriobacteriales bacterium | reverse complement strand
GGGGCTGCCAGAGCAAAACAGGCGAGGCAGGCCGGCGTTTTGGCGTCGGCCTGCCTCGCCTCGCTGCCCCTGCTTTAGTCACTGCGGTTTTGATCCAGGGTGACTGCTCGCGGCCCTGCTCGGCTCGCTGTTAGATTGCAGGTCGAGCCCGCAGTGGCAGGGACTATGCGCAACGACGCTCCTGCAGGGCGTCGGGGGCCTATGCGCTACCCGCGCAGTTTTAGCCGCATCTCCTCAGCGCGGGCGAACACGCGCTGCACGTCGACGCCATGGCGGTGGTGCCCGTCGTAGATGACCCTCCCGTCTATCATCGTCATGAGCACGTTGTCTTGGGTCGCGGTGTTTACGATGGCCGAGTTGGGGTCGTGTGTGGGGGCCTGGTTGGAGTTCGAGAGGTCGATTGCGATAATGTTGGCCGCCTTGCCGGTGTCAAGCGATCCTACGCGGTCGTCCATCCGCAGCGCCTCGGCCGCGCCGAGCGTCGCCATGCGAAGCATCTGGGTGGTGGTCAAGAAGCGACTGCGCGTGCCGAGGGCGCGCTGGAGCAGCAGCCCGATGCGCATCTCGGCCAGCGGGTCGGTGGCGTCAGCCGCAGCAGGGGAGTCGGTGCCCAGCCCGATGCGCAGCCCGGCGTCGATGAACTTCATGAGCGGCGCCACGCCCATGGCCAGCTGCGCGTTGCACCGCGAGCAGACCGCCACGGCCACATCGTACTCCGCGAGCTTCTCGATGTCGGCGTCATCGACCTGCACGCAGTGTATCGCCAGCAGCTCAGGGACCTCAAACAGCCCCCAGTTGAGAATATAGCGCACGGGGCTCACGCCGGTGGCGAGCCAGGGCGGCATGTCGATGCCGTAGCCGCGCTCCTGCTCGGTCGAGTGAACGGAGAAGGGAGAGGAGCCATAGCGGATGAACTCATACTCCTCGCGGCTGCCGGCAAGGTGAATGGCGACCGGCGTCCCGTCGGCGGCGTGCTCGCTCACACGCTGGAAGATGAGCGGGTGGCAGTCGTACAGCGCCGCAGGCGCGATGCCGATGCGCAGCCGGTCGGGGTCAGAGCACGCGCGCCATGCGGCGACGTCGGCGAAGGCTGCGTCGAGCACTGGCCCGATCTCGCCCTTGTCCATCGTGCCCACCTCGCGATAGATGATGCCATGCAGCCCGACGGCTTCTGCGGCGATGCGCGCCGCGCCGGTCTCGGTGATGTCGGCTACGGTGGTGATTCCGCTGCGAACCGCCTCCAGGGCGCCGAGCAGCGCCGAGTCGTTCCAGTCCTGCAGGGAGAAGCGCTTCTCCTTCTCGGAGATATGGAGCTTCCAGGCCGCGTACGGCACGTCGTTGATAAGGCCGCGCATGGCAGAGTACTCGAGGTGCGTGTGCGCGTCGACGAAGCCAGGCATGAGCGCGGCGAGGCCGAAGTCAAGCGTCTCCTCGTTAGGGTGCCGGGTCTTCAGCTTGGCCGCGGTGCCAATGTCGGCAATCTTGCCGTCGCGCACGAGCACGGCGCCGTTCTCGACATGCGGATAACTGACCGGAATGACATAGCGCGCGATTAGAAGCATGGTGACCTCCCAAGAGGGTGCCGTGCAGACGCGCCACAGAGGTGAGGCCCGGCTGGTCAACGGCAGGTGTGCAACAGGTTACGATAGGTTATTATAGCCGCATGGACAAGACCTGTGTCGTCTTTGACGATGTTAGCTACCAGTATGCGCCATCGGGCCAGCAATCGCCGGCACAGACGGGCGCCGGCGCGCTCGATGGCATAAGCCTGACGGTCGAGCGCGGTGCTTTTGTCGTGGTGATCGGGCACAACGGCTCAGGGAAGTCGACGCTCGCGCGACACGTGAACGCGCTGCTCGTGCCCACATCGGGACGGGTGCTGACGGCTGGCATTGACACGCGCGACCGTACACAGCTGTTTACCATACGTTCGCAGGCAGGTCTGGTGCTCCAAAACCCCGACGCCCAGATGGTGGCGGGCGTCGTGGCCGACGACGTGGCGTTTGGCCCCGAGAACCTGCGGTGCCCGCCACCCGAGATAGCCGAGCGCGTCGAGGAGGCACTCGGCGCCGTTCGGATGGGAGAATGGCGCGCCGCCAACCCTGCGCACCTCTCGGGCGGCCAAAAACAGCGGGTCTGCATCGCAGGCGTGCTGGCGATGCGCCCGAGCATCCTCGTGCTCGACGAGCCTGGCGCCATGCTCGACGTGCGCGGACGACGCGGCGTGCAGCGTGTCGTCAAAGAGCTCAACGAGGCCGGAATCACCGTCGTGCTCGTGACGCACTTCATGGAGGAGGCCGCTCACGCCGAGCGGGTGTTCGTCATGGACCGTGGGAAGATCGCCCTTCAGGGCAGCCCGCGCGAGGTGTTCTCGCATGTGGAGAAGCTCCGCGCGCTCGGCCTGGACGCGCCCTTCTCGGTGCGTCTTGCCTATGAGCTGACGAGCCGAGGCCTTGCGTTGCCTGAGGCAGCGCGCCCCTCAGAGCTCGCTGCTGCGGTGGCAGGGCTGCTGAGGGAGAAGGAGGCGCCCGGGGCGTTTGAGCGAGCTGTGGTCGCGAACCCCGCGCCCCCCGCGAACCCCGAGGCCCCCGAGAACCCCGCGAGCCCCGCGGCACCCGCGAGCCCTGCGGCCACCGCGGCCACCGTTGACGCCATCGTCGTTGAGGACGTCGTGTTCGAGTACCGCTCGGCCGGCCGGCGCGTCCGGGCCCTTGACGGCCTGAGCCTCACGGTCCCGCGCGGAAGCGTGACGGCAGTCATCGGGCATACCGGCTCAGGCAAGTCGACGCTGCTGCAGCTGGTCGCCGGGCTTGTTCCCGTGCAGGCGGGACGCGTGGTCGTGGGCGGCGCCGACCTGGCCAGCAAGGCGGCGCGCCGTCGGCTGCACACGCGCGTGGGCATCGTGTTCCAGTACCCTGAGCAGCAGCTCTTTGCGCGAACGGTGTTTGACGACGTGGCGTTCGGACCACGCAACGCCCGCCTTGACGAGGGCGAAGTCGAGGCAGGCGCGCGAGCGGCCATGGAGCTCATGGGCCTTGACTTTGGCCGCTATGCGTCGCGTTCTCCCTTTAGCCTGTCGGGCGGGGAGCGGCGCCGCGTCGCCTTGGCGGGCGTTGTGGCCACCAACCCCGAGATCCTCGTTTTTGACGAGCCGACAGCCGGGCTTGACCCACAGGGGTGCAAGGCCGCGCTCGGTCTTATTGAGAAGCTGCATGCGCGCGGCAAGACAATCGTCGTCGTGTCGCACAGCATGGACGACGTGGCCCAGCTCGCCGATGCCGTCGTAGTGCTCAACCGGGGCAAGGCCATTATGGCCGGCTCGCCGCGCGAGGTGTTCGCCCGCAGCGAAGAGCTGCGTGCCGTCAACCTCGGGCAGCCCCTGGCGATGGACTTTGCCGAGAGGCTGCGCAAGGAGGGGCTCGTGCTCGAGGCGCCGCCGCTTGGGCTTCCTGAGCTCGCCGACGCCATCGTTGCCCGGCTGGCCGCCGAGAACGGAGGCAGCCATGGTTGACGTCGTGCTCGGCAGCTATTATCCCGGCGACTCAGTGGTGCACCGGCTTGACGCGCGGGTCAAGCTTCTGCTCGTGCTCGCACTGCTCGTGCTCGTGCTGCTGGCACAGGCCGTGCTCGAGCTCGTGCTGCTCGCAGCATTTATTACTAGTATTGTCTTAAGTGCACGTATACCGCTCCTCACGGTTCTCAAGGCCGTGCTGCCGCTTTGCTTCCTGCTGCTCTTCCCACTTGTGTTCAACGCCCTGTTCACGCCCACGGGCGCGCCGCTGTTTTCTTGGGGAGTGCTCTCGGTGACAGACGAGGGACTGACGCGCGCCGCGCTCTTCTCCTCACGGCTGTTCCTGCTGTTTGTCACAGCCACGACGCTGACGCTGACTACCTCGCCGATCACACTCTGTGACGCGACGGCGGCGCTCCTGAGCCCCTTTGAGCGCGTCGGGCTTCCCGTGGGCGAGATTGCGATGGTGGCCGGAATCGCCTTGCGCTTTATCCCCAACCTTGTTGAGGACTACGGTGTCATCCGCAAGGCGCAGCTGGCAAGAGGCGCGCGCTTTGCGCGTGGCGGCCCCATCGCGCGCGTCAAGAGCGTCCCGTCGGTGTTGGTGCCGCTGTTCGCCACCGCGCTTCGACAGGCAGAAGACCTGGCCCAGGCGATGGAGAGCCGCTGCTATCACGGTGCCGAGCGCACGCACTATCATGAGCTTAAGATCGCACGAAGAGACCTCTTTGCCGCCGGCGCCACTGCGATAATCGGTGCCGCCCTCGTCATGCTGAAGGTCTTGCTGTGAGGGGCGCAGATCCCTGCGGGCACGAGGCGCGCCGTTTGCGCTACACTGGCAACGAGGGGATTTGAGCCAGGCTCCTGACCAAATGAAGGACGTGCTATGAAAGTCTCTACCAAGGGGCAGTATGCCCTTCGCATCATGCTCGACTTCGCTGAGCACAAAAACGACGGCTTCATCCGCCTGCGCGAGGTGGCCGCCCGACAGGGCATCTCCAAGGCCTATCTCGAGCAGATCATGCTGCTCCTCAACAAAACCGATTTCTTCGTGACGGCGCGCGGCTACCAAGGCGGCTATCAGCTCGCCCGGCCGCCACGGTCGTACACGGCTGGCGAGGTGCTGCGCGTAACCGAGGGCACCCTCGCGCCGGTAGACACGGCCGAGGCGCCCGGAGCCAATATAGACCTGCGCGTGAGCGCCATGGTGGACGACGTCTGGCAGGGGCTTGCCGACTTGGTGTCCGACTACCTCGACAGCATCACGCTGCAAGACCTGCTCGACCGGCACGTAGACACGGTGGGGTTCGACTACTGCATCTGAGCCAGCACCCTGCGGGCAACTGGCCGCGTGCAGCGGGCAGCGGGCTGCCCCAAACCTGCCAAGGCTTGCGCAAGCCATTGTGCTAAAAATGCCCTTGCAAAGTTACATTACAAAACATATAATATTACTAAGAAAAGACTGAAAGGCACCCGGCCACCACAGACTGCCGTCAACCGGCAGGACGTAAGCGAAACGGAGAAGACCATGACCATCTACAAGAGCATCAGCGACTTGGTAGGCAACACTCCCTTGGTCGAGCTTGTGGGGCACAACGCCAAGCTGGGCCTCAAGGCGACCATAGTCGGCAAGCTCGAGTCCTTCAACCCTGCGGGCAGCGTCAAGGACCGCATCGCGAAGTCGATGATCGAGGACGCCGAGGAGAAGGGCCTGATCGCCAAAGGCGCCACGCTCATCGAGCCGACGAGTGGCAACACCGGCATCGGCCTGGCGGCGCTGGCCGCCGCGCGGGGCTACCGCCTCATCCTCACGATGCCCGACACCATGAGCATCGAGCGCCGCAACCTGCTCCACGCCTACGGCGCAGAGCTCGTGCTGACCGAGGGCGCCAAGGGCATGAAGGGCGCCATCGCGCGCGCGGCAGAGCTGCACGAGCAGATCGAGGGCAGCTTCATCCCCGGGCAGTTCGATAACCCCGCGAACCCCGCCATCCACCGCGCCACTACCGGCCCCGAGATCTGGGAGGCGACGGGAGGCAAGGTGGACGCCTTGGTGTCGGGTGTGGGAACCGGCGGCAGCATCACGGGCGCGGGCTCGTTCCTTCGCGAGAAGAACCCCGGCATCAAGCTCGTCGCCGTAGAGCCGGCAGCGTCGCCCTTCCTCTCGGAAGGCATCGCTGGCCCCCACAAGATCCAAGGAATCGGGGCAGGCTTTGAGCCTGAGGTGTTTGACCGCTCGGTAGTGGACGAGATACTGACGGTGGAGAACGACGACGCCTTCAGCACGGCCCGCTCGTTGGCCACGACTGACGGCATTCTGGTCGGCATTTCGTCTGGCGCCGCGCTGTGGGCGGCGACTGAGTTTGCCAAGCGCCCCGAGAACGAAGGGCTGGTCATCGTGGCGCTGCTCCCCGACACGGGCGAGCGCTACCTCTCCACCGCGCTGTTCTCCGAGCAATAACGCGGCCAAGGCCCACGCCTAGGGCAGCACGCCCAACACACAGGCCAAAAGCCCCTTGTCGGCGCGACCCAAAAAAACCGCCCTCACCTGAGGGCGGTTTTGCATTACAATAATGTACGGGAGATGTCAACCCAGCCCATGCACGAATGTCGCACGATCGGTGTCAGTCTGTCACAGCAAGTCAGGGAGGGCACAATGTCCGACAATCCAGCCGACGAGGCAAGCCTGCGCTCGACTTACAGGGACTGGCTCCTAGTCGCTGCCCGCTCGCTGCGCCCCCACCTGATTCTCGGGCTCGGACTGCACTGGGTATGGCTTTACGCTCTGCTTTACTCGGGGTTCTCCTCCCTCCTCATCACCAACCCCGTCATCGAGTTGGCAGACTACCCGCTCGGAGGCGTCTGTGCCCTGTCGTTCATCGGCATGACGCTCTGCATGGGATTATTTGCAGAAAAGATAACATATATCATCCGCCGACAAAAGCTGCAAATATCCATAGCCGTAATCCTGTCGGTCAGCACGGCGTGCCTGTTCTTGTCCGACCGCTTTCTCACCATGCCGCTCATCGTGTTCTCTGAGGTCTTCAGCGGGGCCGCCGCCGCGTTCTTGATGCTTATCTGGTCTGAGGCCTTTCGTCGGCGCGAGCCGCTTGCGATTCTCCTCAACACCATTCTGAGCATCATCGTCGGGCTTATCGCCTTTAGGTTTGTCGTGTTCTTGCTCGAGCCGATGATGAGCGCGCTCGTCTTCAGCATCATACCGCTGTTCGAGATGACCTTCCTGTTTTTCGCGCTCCATGGCGTCAGGGCAATGATGCATCCTCAGCAGTTCACGACAACCGCCGACGGCGCCAAGCTCGCCGCGCCAGGGCTGTACGAGGTGCCGACCTTTCACAAGCTTCGGGTGAGTCGTCACAAGTTCCTGATGCGGATGAGCATTCCCTTCCTGTTGTTCGGCATGGCGTTTGGGCTGCTGTGCCACCAGGTCTTCACCGTCCCTACTGGCCAGGAGCTCGATGTCGGCACGCTGTTCATGACGACGCTGCTTCCGTGCGTCATCTCGCTGGTGGTCGTCCTCGTCTTCGTTGCCATGAACCGCTATACCGAATACGAGCCGTACTACCGCTATATTATCCCTATACTCGGCGTGCTGATCCTCTCCACTACCATCCAGGGCGTGGGCGCGAGCAACAGCATCTTCACCTTTGCCACGTACATCTGTTTTGAGTTCTTCATGTGGGTCGAGTTTTGCGTCATCTCGCACCGCTACCGCATCTCGCCCATTCTGGTAACGGGCGTTGGCCGCGCGTTCGTCGTCATCGGCATGTTCCTGATCCAAAACCTCATGAGCGCTACGCCGATCACCGCGCGCATTGCCTTCAGCGACGACATGCTGCACACCTTCATCGTCGTGGCGCTCATTGTCGGCTACTCGCTCTTGCCGCGCGAAGGTGACATCCGTGCTATGTCTATTCTGGAGAAGGAAGTCGCCGACACCGGCCAGCAAGAGCCTGCCACCGGCGACTACCGGCTAAAGCGCTTTTTTGCGCGCTGCGGGCGCATCGCCAACCAGTACCTGCTCTCGAGCCGCGAGACCGAGGTCTTCTACCTGCTGGCAAAAGGCCGAAACGCCGCCTACATCGCCAAGAACCTCTATATCTCCGAGGGTACCGTCCACACACACACCTGGCGCATCTACAAGAAGCTTGACGTGCACAGCCAGCAAGAGCTTATCGACATGGTGGACGCGCCGCCGAGCAGCGAGGAGCCTCCTGCGCCCGAAGCGGCGCCCAAGCGCAAGGCTGGCGGCGGGTAGGGCACGGGCGCTGGCACAGGCGAAGGCAAGGGCATAAGGCAAGTCAGGAGGACCAGGCTATGGCAGAGCATGACACGAGCGAGAGCCCAAAACAGAGCTTTTCTGAGCGACGGGCAAAACGGCGCCTTGCCGCGCAGGCGGAGAAGGAGGTGCTCGAGGAGCGCCATGCTGCGAAGAAGGCCAAGGAGGCAGCCTTCAAGGCATCCGTCGTTGACGGCTACGTGGTAGACAAAGACGGAAACCGCCTGCGCCGCTACGGCGTCATCGAGCGGATACTTGACCACAAGCCGCTGGCATACGGGATTGCCTTCGGCTTTTTGGCCTTATGCTTGCTCGCCTTGTACCTTACCACTAACGGCAGCATGCTTGCGCCACAGTAGCGTCGCCACAGTAGCGCAGCCGCAGTCGCCACGACGCCCACTTTGCCCTCACTAGAGCCATACTAGCCTCATCATAAGCCTCGTACCAGCGCTTTTGCAGGGTAACGGTAAGAATATGAACCTGCTTATGATGTCTTTCAGCTTCCTGGTATGACAAGCTGCCGCCCCTTTGCGCCCATACTAATGAGCACTGCCTGTGTGAGGCCGTGCAAAATGCGCATATCAGTGCTTTATTGACGCAAAGGAGGTGGCCGACAAAAAACCAGCACGTCATGTTGGCGGAAATCGACGAGACCAAGCACCACAGCATCACAAAAACTCAGCACCAAGCACCACAGCACCAAGCTCCACAAGACCAAGCACCACAGCACCAAGCACCACAGCATCACAAACACAAAGACCTGTTAGCAAGAACACGACACGACACGTTGTTAAGCTCGATTACTAACTAGGTAAGGAGGGACAGTATGAGTGAAGGCAAATCGTTTTCTGTCTCAGACGTAATTGACTCGTTTGGAATCAGCAAGTTCACCTGGATCATGTTCTGCTTCCTCGGGCTGGCGATGATCTTTGACGGTTACGACTTCATGATCGTCAACGTCACCAACACCTTCGCGGCACGGACGTTTTGGCCAGACAACGCGGCGCCCGGCGCGCTGATGGGCTCGCTCACCACCTGGTCGCTGCTCGGCATGGTCCTCGGCGGCGCGGTGGGAGGCATATTGTCCGACAAGTTCGGGCGCAAGGTCACCTTGACCTTGGCGGTGCTGTTCTACGGCGTCTTCACCCTTCCGCAGGCGTTTGCGCCGAACTACGAGTTCTTTGCGGCATTTCGCTTCATCGCCGGCTTCGGCATCGGCTCCTGCATCCCGGTTGTGACAACGACCTTCTCAGAGAGCATGCCCTCTAAAAACCGCGGCGTCTTTATCACCTTCGGCATGGCCTTCATGGTTGCGGGCTGGGTGCTCGCAAGCGTCATCGGCAAGCCGATCAACGAGAGCACTGCGGCGATCATCCCCGGCCTCACCGAGCAAGTCACCTACCTGACTCCACAGATCGACCCCGCCACTGGCAAGGCAGTCCTAGACGCGAGCGGCAGCGCGGTTATTATCCAGAAGACCATGTTCGCCAACTGGCGCGTCTGCTACCTCATCGGGGCCATCCCCATCCTCTACGGGCTCTTCCTGCTCTTCTTCATGAAGGAGACCCCCGCCTGGTACGTCTCAAAAGGCAGGCTCAAGGATGCCGCAAACCGCTTGGCGCAGATCGAGAAGTCTGCGCGCGGCACGGTCACCGAGCGTGACCCCAACCTGTTGATCATCCCGCCCAAGCCCGCCAAGTCGTCGCCGGACACGCTCTTCTCCAAAAAGTACATTGTGGCCACGTGCGCGATCTGGTCGTGCTACTTCATCGGACAGTTCTGCGTGTACGGCATGAACACCTGGCTTCCCAACTGGTTCACCGGCATCGGCTACTCGAGCGCAGACGCTGAGACGCTCAGGATGTTCAACAACATCGCCGCCATCTTGTCCAACGTCTCGGTCGGCTTTGTGTCAGACATCGTCGGCCGAAAACGCAACCTGGCGTTCTCGTGGCTGTTCGCCATCGTCGCCATCATCATCTGCTCGCTGTTCGTCGTCAAAGACCAGTTCGTGCTCTGCCTGTTCTTGATGCTCTTGTTCGGATTCGCCCTCAACTACGCAATCACGGCGGTGCAGCCGATCATGCCCGAGAGCTACCCAACGCAGCTGCGCAACACCGGCGTCGCGTGGTGCCAGGCGTTTGCGCGCTTCGGCGGGGCGGCGTCCCCGATCGTCTTGGGCGCCATCGCGACAAGCGGGCTGTTCGGCCCTGCCGCCAGTCCCAACTGGAACCAGCTGGTGCTCGTCTTAATCGTGCCCCTCGCGGTCGCCTTCGTCTGCACGCTGTTGTTCGTCAGGCGCGAGGCCAAGGGCAAAAGCATGGACCAGGTTCAGACCGAGATCGAGACAACCTAGCATCAGCCGCTTTGCGCCGCTAGTAAGGAGGTTCGTATGGACAACAAAGAGGCATCGGGCGGCATCGCGTTTTACGTCATGGTCGCAATTCTGGTGTTCCTGCTGGTAGTCTGCGTCATTTTGCCGCTCGCCATCGCAGACTTCTCAAAACAGCCGTACGCCTTGCCCCTCATGGGCATCGGCCTGGCGCTGCCGTTTATACACTTCTTTGTTTTTGGCGGCTTGGCCGCCTTCGGCAAGAAGAAGTAGGACCACCGTAAGCAAACGAGAAGAAGGAGGTACTCTATGGCTATGGACAGAGAATGGAGAAAGGAGAACCCTGACGGTTCTGTCAGCATTCGTTCCTGCTGTTGGTCTCCCCCCGGCGACCACCCCGTGGGCTGCGGCATGTGGCTCACCGTCAAGGACGGCAAGCTGATCGACGTGGAAGGCGACGAGGAGCACAGCATCACCAACGGGCGCCTGTGCATCCGTGCGCTCAACCTTCCCGAGATCGTCCACTCGCCGAGCCGCGTGGTGTATCCCATGAAGCGCGCCAAGGAAGACCGCGGCAAGGACGCATGGGAGCAGATCACCTGGGACGAGGCGTTCGACATCGTCTGCAGCAAGGTCAACTACTTCAAGGAGAACTACGGCAACGAGTCGATCCTGGTCTTCGGCGGCACAGGCCGCGAGGCGTGCATCTACTACTACCCGCTGGGCTTCTCGACCTTGCAGACCCCCAACGTCTGCTATGCGCAGTCAGGATGGTCGTGCTACGGCCCCCGTTGCTCCATCACCGACTACATCTTGGGGGCAGGGTATCCCGAGATCGACTACGCCGGCTATTTTGCTGACCGCTACGACAACCCCGAGTTCGAGCTGCCCAAATACGTGGTCTGCTGGGGCAAGATGCCGCTGTCCTCCAACCCCGACGGCCTGTTTGGCCACGCCATCATCGACATGATGAAGCTCGGCACCAAGATCATCATGATCGACCCGCGCATCACCTGGCTCGGCGCGCGCGAGGGCAACATCAACCTCCAGGTCAAGCCAGGAACCGACGCCGCAATCGGCCTTGGCCTTGCCAATGTGATCATCGAGGAGGGCCTCTACGACAAGGAGTTCGTTGAAAACTGGTGCTTTGGCTTCGACGAGTTTGCCGAGCGCTGTCGCGAGTACCCGCCCGAGAGGGTAGAGGAGATTACCTGGGCGCCCGCTGAGCAGATCCGCAAGGTCGCGCGCATGATGGCCGAAAAGCCCGTCTCCATCGCCTGGGGCCTTGCCGTGGACCAAAGCCCCAATGGCACTCAGGTAGGCCACATCACCATCGCGCTGGCCGCCATCACCGGCAACATCGACATCCCCGGCGGACTGACGCTCGGCCCCCC
Source organism: Coriobacteriales bacterium (assembly GCA_031279835.1). Taxonomy (GTDB): domain Bacteria; phylum Actinomycetota; class Coriobacteriia; order Coriobacteriales; family UBA8131; genus JAITHV01. The sequence continues at coordinate 6,509 of JAITHV010000132.1, read as the reverse complement.
CTCGTCGCTGCTAGGCAAATGGCGCATGGAGACCCGCAAGGACCTCGGCGAGGAGCTGTGGAGCAAGCGCCTCGGCTCCAACGAGTACCCCGCGCTCTCCAACGCAATGGCCACCACACACCCCGACTACACGCTCGACGTGCTCGAGACCGGCAAGCCGTACCCCATCAAGATGCTGTGGTTCAACTCGTCCAACCTACTTGCCCCCACCTGCTCAGCGGCGCCCATCCGCTGGCATGACGCCTTCCTCGGCGCCGAGTTCGTGGTGGTGCAGGACCTCGTGATGACCCCGACGGCGATGGCCTGCGGCGACGTGTTCTTGCCGCTGCCGACCGTTGCCGAGCACGACGGCATCGTCATAACCCACTACGGCCGCAACGCCGTGTTCCTCGGCGCCATGAACGAGGCGCTGCGCGTCGGCGAGACCAAGTCCGACGTCGAGATCTGCATCGAGTTCGGCAAGCGCCTCAACAACGCCGGCCCGGACGGCACCTCGACGTGGGACATCTTTGAGGGCGACCACCGCTCGCAGTTCGTGCCCGACTTCTTCTCCAAGCAGCTCATGCCCGAACTGGGCTTTGACTTCGACGAGCTGCGCAGGATCGGCCTGTACCAGCCGGGCTACACGTACCGCAAGTACGAGAAGGGCATGCTGCGCTTCGACGGCGAGCCGGGCTTCAACACGGTCACCGGCCTCGTCGAGCTGTACTCGACGCTGTTCGACGCCTGGGGAGAAGACCCGATGCCCTACTACGAGGAGCCGCGCTGGAGCCCCTTGAGCCATCCTGAGCTGGCTGACAAGTATCCGCTCATGATGACTTCTGGTGCACGTGAGTATGCGTCATTCCACTCCGAGCACCGTCAGTTCCCCACGCTGCGGCACTTCCGCGTGTATCCCGACATCGAGATCCACCCCGACACCGCCGCCCAGTACGGCATCGCCGAGGGCGACTGGGTGGAGGTCGAGAACCCCTTTGGCCGCGCGCGCCAGAAGGCGACGCTCGTCATCACCATCGACCCGCGCGTCGTCCACACCCGCCACGGATGGTGGTACCCCGAGCAAGACGGCGAAGAGCCCAACCTCTTCGGAGTCTGGAAGTCCAACGTCAACAACCTCGTGCCCCACTTCGACATTGGCCGCCTCGGATTCGGCGCCCCGATGAAAAGCGTGTTCTGCTCCATCAAGAAGGTAGACGACCTCGACGGGCTCGTGCTCAAGAAGTCCTACGACATCGTCAAAGAGCAAGACGAGCTCCAGAAGTATGAGGGCGTCGACCCCGCGAACATCGTCGACATCCACAGAGAGCACCGGGTCTAGTGCGGATTTCCCGAGGAGAAGGAGGTACCATAATGGCAGATTATTCTAACTATGGACTACTGTTTGACTACAAGTACTGTTCCAACTGCCACAGCTGCGAGGTGTCTTGCAAGAACCACCTCAAGCAGACTGCCAAGGAGTTCGCGGACAAGCCGGGCATAGTGGTGTTGGAGAAGGGCCCGTATCATCTTGAGGAGGGTAACCCGGATGCCTGGGAATGGGACTACATTCCCGTGCCGACGGTGCTCTGCGACCTGTGCGCCGACCGCCTCGATGCAGGCAAGAAGGCCGCATGCGTCAAGCACTGTCTGGCTTTGTGCATCGAGATCGGCCCGCTCGACGAGCTTGCCAAGCGCGCCGCAGAGATCGGCCACAAGGTAAGCATCGTCAAGCCGTAGCAGTCACGGCGGGGCTTTGCTATCATTATAGTTAGCCCCGCCTATTGCAGACGCAAGCCAGTTCGCCAAGACGGCGAAGAGATGATTACGGGAGGTACTGCGATGACATTTGACGAGTTGATCGAGCTCAGCGGCGACGAACAGGCCGCCTGGCTCAACGGCCAGCTGGCACAAGGCAAGACGCCCGACGACATCTATGCCGCCCTCGGGACCGACAAGGGCGGCATAGGGAAGGTCGGCATCTTTTATGTTCCCCCAAAGAAGAGTTTTATGATAAAGCCCATGCGAGGCTACCAGACGACCCGATTTTCCGGCAACGAGAAGGCCGACGACGCAGGAATCATTGGCGGCGACAAGATCGACTGACAGCTTAGCAGCAACGTGTGAGGAGAGTAGCGTATGTGCTTCAGACCAGCGGGCGTTGACATGCCCGACCCCGTATGCCCCGAATGCGGCAAAAAGCTCGCCATTATTGGCGGCGTCATTATGAAGAAATGCCCGTTTTGCAAAGCAGATCTGTCCAAGTACGCCGAAGAAGCCGCAGCGGGCGCGCCTGGAGCGCCTGCGCCTCCCGGGGCCCCCGGCGCACCAAAGCCCCCAGGGGCCCCCGGCGCGCCAAAGCCCCCGGGGGCACCTGGCGCACCGAAGCCCCCGGGACCCCCGCCCGGCGCCCCCAAGGTGCCATAAGCCCTGGATATCCCTTATAATCGTTGGTTATGAGGAAGTAGTCGCCCCGCCGGTTTTTTAACACGGCTGTTCTCTGTCTGAGTTGCGAGTAGGTGAGACAGGCTCATGGAACTTCAGGTTTGGTTGCATGGGCCTGTCACTTGTTAGGAGGCTTTGCATGTCGTGCGGTTATGGGTGCTCGGGGTGTGGGCGCTGCCAGGGGCTGGGCGAGTCAAAGATCGTCCCTCGTGGATTGTGCTCTGAGTGTGGAACGCTCAACAGCCCGAGTGCGAAGGCCTGCAAGAAGTGTGGGAGGCCGATCGACAACTCGAAGGTCGTGCGGGTGCGTCCCGGCACCCGCTAAAACGGAAGTGGAGGCACAACGTGAGCAATGTCCCCAAAACAGCCCAGCAGATTCGAACCACGAGGATACTCTACCTGGCGTTCGCCACGGCGACACTGCTGGTCCTCGGACTGATCTACGCGTGGTCTATTTTTGCTGAGCCGATCAAGGCCTCGTACCCTGAGTACAAGGACTACACGTCCCAGGTGTTCCAGGTCTCGATGTTTGCCTTCTGCGTCTCAGCGCTGTTTGGGGCACAGCTCATCAAGCGCACCTCGGCGCAGCTCACCATCTTCGTCGCCGCAGTCTTGCTCGGCGGCGGGTTTGTGCTCACGGCCCTGCTTGCCGGCCTGGGCGTCTGGGCCTTGTTCGTGTTCTACGGCCTGTGCGCCGGTTCTGGCTGCGGCATTGCCTACAACGCGATCATATCGCTGGTCAATCCGTGGTTTCCTGACAAGATAGGCCTGTGCTCGGGCGTGCAGATGATGGGCTTTGGCATATCATCGCTCGTGTTCGGCACGCTTGCCAACGCCTTGTTCGGTCCTCTTGGATGGCCGGCGGTCTTTATCGCAATTGCCATTGTCGGCGTTGCGATAATGGTTGTGCTGGCCCTTGTCGTGCGCCCCGCCCCGCCCGACATCGCCAAGACGCTCGGCATGCGCGGCGCGGCCGTGGCCACCAAAGAAAGCCCCACTAAGAACCAAGGCATTCTGACGAGCAAGGTGTTCTGGTTTTACAGCATATGGGCCACGCTTGTGCTCACCGGCGGTCTGACCCTCATCGGCACGGCCAAGCCGGGGGCCTTGGCGCTCGGCATTGACGAGGGCTTTGCCACCCTCTTGGTAGGCCTCGTGGCCACCATGAACGGTGTGGGGCGCATCATCAACGGAGCCCTTTTTGATCGCTTTGGCCTCGTGCCGGTGCTGTTGATCAGCGCGGCCACGGCCTTGTTGACCACCGCAGGCCTTTCGCTCTCGCTTGGTGCAGGCATTCCTGCGCTCTATATTGTCTGTGCGATTCTCATAGCCTCGTCGTACGGCTCGGTGCCGGTCATGGCTTCCGCCTTTGCGCGTCAACGCTACCGGGCGCCCGACTTTGCCAAGAACCTCGGCATCGCCAACTGCAACATCGCCACGGCGGCGGCCATCAACATCGTCATATCAGCCGTCCTCGGCTCTGCCTTTGGAGCAAACGCCATGCTCATTTACGGCCTGCTCGCTGCGTTCTCTGCTGTGGCCTTCGTGGCGGTGTTCGCCTTTAGCAAGGTCTATCGCAAAGACCTGGCAACAATAGCCGAGGAGCTCAAGTAGGAGGGCATTACGTATGGAAGAGTTAAAAGAGAACTTTAACTACAAGCATGCCAAATCGTCATGGATGTCTGCTGCCGAGAGCCTCCGACTCGTGGCGCACCTGTGCGACATCGGTGTTGTGGACGGCAACCTCGACTCCTTCATGATGGAGGGCAGCTATCACAACTACGTCGTTGAGCTTGGCGCGCCGCCTGCAGGCACAAGCTATTTTGCGGCCTGTGTTCCGATGGTCTTTGCCCTGCTCAACAGCATCGAGCTGAGTATCAAGGGCTACGAGTATGCGGCGTACCCGCAGCGCGCGCCGCGCTCGCCGCAGCGGCTTTCCGACTTGCTTGACTTGTTCAACGCGGCCTCTTATCCCAAAGACCCTGCTGTCGACGCCCTGGCGCGCAAGTACACAGGCGATAGCGCTCCTGAGCTCATCGTGCGCTTTTTGGCACAGTCGGGCATGAAGGTGGGCGACCTTCTCGCCATGCGCCGTTTTATTAACAACAACAACTTCTTCAATGTGGTCGAGCCCTTTGAGCAGTTCTGTTATGGCACTGAAGAGGGCAAGCGCTTTTTTGAGGAGGTAGGCAAAGACGTTGCCCCGGCGCGCGCGGGCATAAGTGGGCTGATTGCGGCCATTGACGATGACGGCGTGCCCTCAGGGGCCGTGCTTGCCCTCATGCTGGACCCGGCGTAAAGGAGCAACATGCCTAAGCTCAGCTTGAAAATCGTCGAGACGCCGGTCGACGGGGGCAAGGTCCAGCTTGAAGTGACCGTGCCCGGAAGCGTCACGGCAGACATTGCCGCTGGCGCTGCCGTCGCGCTCGCCATGCAGCACAAGATCGACCTCAGCAACGTGGAGGTGCATGACCTTGCAAAGACGGTGAGAGACACGGTGGGCGAAGCGCAGCACCAGGCGTTTCTTAACGAGTACACGATGACCTCGCTCGCGCCGTTTGCAGTTGCCGAGCGTGGTCTTGAGATCGTCATGGACCCGGTGACCTCTAGCAGCGAGGACCTGCACGAGGGCAGTGACTTTTGCTTTCGCGCCCTGGTCACCCTCAAGCCGCGCTTCGAGCTGAGCTCGTACGAGCCGGTGACGGTGAAGGCCGTGCGCCCTTCGGTGACCGAGGAAGAAGTGGCCGAACAGCTGAGCGCCATAGCGCAGCGCTTTGCCAGCAGCGTGCCGGACGCCTCGGCACACGTGCGGCCGGGAGACGACGTGGTTATCCGGATAGCGGCCTGGCGTGCCGACGACGGGCAGCCGATCGAAGCCATGACGGCAGAGCGACGTGCCTACACGCTGGGCGACGGTTTTTTGCCCCAGGCTTTTGACAACGGCCTCATGGGGGCGCGGCCAGGAGAGGAGCGCGAGCTGGCCTTTGAGCTTCCGGGCATGGAAGGCCCGCGCGGCGAGGCGGGCCGCGGCATTGCGACGCGCGCCAAGGTGACCGTCTTGCAGATCGCCAAGAAGGTCACGCCCGTGCTCACCGACGCATGGGTCGCCGCGAACATTCCCGACGCTGGCACGCTTGAGGGGCTGCGCGAGCGCATCCGCAGCCAAGGCCTTGAGTACAAGAGCAAGCAGGCAGAAGACCGCGCGTACTTTCTCACGGCGACCGCGTTGGCGACGCGACTTGAGGGGCACATTCCTGACGAGCTGTACGCCTACACTCATCAGGAGATGCTGCAAAGCCTACGCGCGCAGATCGAGGCGAGCGGGGTCTCGCTAAAGGAGTTTGCCGAGCAACGTGGCATCCCCGAGCAGCAGTTCTCCATGCAGATGATGCTCGAGACGCGCGAGCGGCTGCGTCAAAGTTTCTCGCTCGATGCGCTTGCACGTCATTTGGGACTGGTTGTTGAGGAGGGCGACATCGACGAGGCCTTAAAGCGCATGGCGCCGGGCAACGAGGCGGCGCTGCGCAAAGAGTTCGAGGGCACGGGGCGTGCCTACCTGCTCAACGAGGCGGCGCTGCGCACCAAGGCCAACAAATGGCTCGTCGAGACGGCGGTCTACGAGTACGAGTGAGTCCTGCGCACCCGTACTGTCACCCCGGCCTTGGTCGTGTCGCCGCGCGCTTGGTTGTGTCATCCCGCGCTCCGACGCGGGACCTCTTACTGTCGGCTGGTCGCGTCATCCCGCGCTCCGACGCGGGACCTCCTGCTACGCCGCCTTGGTGAGCACCCAGACCTGTGCGTTGTTGCCGTTGGGCGTCCAGGTGATCACGTTGGTGCCGTTCGCGGTCATCCCTGCCGCCGCGTCCATCGCAAGTCCTGAGTGGGCGGCGTAGAGGCGGAAGCGGTTCGACCCCAAGGGCTCCACGCGCCAGCGCTGGGCGTCGGTGCCGTTGGGCGTGTACTGGCAGGGCTTCTGCCCCTCCACGGCGCGGTTGCCCGGGATGTCGAGCACCTTGCTGCTGTGGGGGTTCTTGACGGTGTAGCAGCCGTCGGAGGAGTTGTAGACAAGCTGGAACAGCTGCGCGGCC